>JAKIVC010000002.1 GCA_021647245.1 Gammaproteobacteria bacterium | reverse complement strand
CTCAGGGGCTAGTGGCACTACGTGATGGATGGATCAAGCTTCACTATGCTAAGTGAAACGCCCTGTGCGGAGCCGCATGCAGGGTGTTGTGGGGGCTGAGGGTTAGAGACCCTTGGCTACCCGATTATGTTTGTTCATTGACTATGAATAGTGTATATACCATAATCAAAGTTGAATAGCGCCCTGGAAAGTACGGGCCTCCAACAATAGCGAGGCTCACGAAATCCGGGGCTTTTTTATGCCTAAAAACAGAGGCTTATATGAAATCAGCGATACTTGTGGACGGCAGTTACTTCATTAAACGATATCGAGCACTCTATCCAGGTTGGCGCGATAAATCTCCAAACCAAGTTGCAAGAGACCTCTATAGCGGTCTTCTGCGTAATTTACGACAAGTAAATAGCAAGGGAGTCAAAAAGAAGGAGCTATATCGGATTTTCTTCTATGACTGCCCTCCTCTTGCGAAGCGGGCGCAGAATCCTGTTACCAAAAAAGGATTTAGCTTTGGGGATACTCCTGAAGCGAAATTTCGCAATGAATTTCACCAAGAATTAAAGCGATTCAGGAAAGTAGCCCTACGATTCGGGAGAATAGCCGATGATGGTCATTGGGTAATAAATGCGAAGAAAACTAAAGAACTGCTAAATAGCAAAATTTCAATCGATGAACTTTCCGAAGGCGATGTTAAATACGAGGCTAGGCAAAAAGGTGTTGATATGAAAATTGGCCTAGATATTTCTTCACTGGCATACAAAAAATCGGTTGACCAAATAATTCTCATAGCTGGAGATAGTGATTTTGTTCCTGCCGCAAAACTCGCACGTAGAGAAGGTATTGACTTTGTGCTTGACCCCATGTGGAACAATATAAATCCAGATCTTCACGAGCACATTGATGGGCTTGTTTCTTCATGGCCCCGACCATGTAAAAACACATAACGTTTAGCTCACCTGCTGCCCAAAGTGGCAGAGCGAGGCACGAGCGGCGCCGCTTTGGGCAGTCAGGTGTAGCGCCGTGTTATGTGCTATTCCCATACTTCGGAGACCAATTCAACTACATCAGTAAAAATTGTACCTGATAAAGGCGGACAGTTTTCAGAATAGCCAGAATTTGAATAGTGTAAAGCTGTTTCATTTGTTCTTACATCAATTAACTCAACATTAATGTATTCAAACATGTACCCACCAAAGCATCGCGTCATTGATGTGTTGTGAGCATAACCATCAATGTGAAGGATAAAACGTGCAGAGGCCTCATTATAAGCCTCTGTTTTTGTTGGTGACACTTCTTCAACGGCAACTTTTTGGCTGACCATTCTTTTTATTTTATAAAGGGGTCAGATAAAGTAAAGGGGTCAAGTCTGTACATAATGTATTTAGAGGTCTATTGTTTTCTATATGGCTTGATCTTTAAGAATCTAAGGCACATTTGCGTCCATGGCGGTCAGCCCGTATTCGCCAATATGTGCAGCAATAAAGGACTCAATCGTTTTAGCCTGAGAGGAAAAAGCAAAGTACAAGGCTACTGCTTATAGTGCACTATATAGAGAAGCTGGCCAACTATGGACAACTAATCCACTGAGTGTAAAGAAAAGGCCAAATAAAGCCCTCAATAGCCGCCAATACCGCTATTGGCAGGTCAATGTCGGACTACAAGATGATTATCATTGAAAGTGATGTGGAATAGACACTGGGCAGGTAGGAAGGGGCTCTGGGTGGGTTTTTCTACAGCCTCGTTAATGGTTCTTAGAGGTCGGAGGGAGTCCTATCTGGGGATTTGGGAGCAAGGTTCAGCTCGCCAAACGTCGAGCAAGAGGCTATCGTAATATCGATAATTTCATCAATATGGTTTACTTTCTTTGTGGAAAACTAAAGTTCAATTACCCGCTCTATTTCACATAGAGCCATATTTTTTAACTGTTCGAGCTTAATCATATACACCCCTTTCACCCTCTGGCCGGCTCTTGAAGCGCTTGTAGCTCCACATGTATTGGTTCGGTGTTTGACGTATCAACTGCTCGACTTGCTGATTCATATAACCGGCGGAATGATCACCGTAAATTTCATCGCTCGCCGGTATAAAGTGTAAGTGGTAACCCTCACCTTTTGGTAACCGCTCTGCATAGGTAAAGATCACTTTTGCCTTGCTCTTAATTGCCAATTTGGATACCAGAGTCATGGTGTTTGCCTCTACACCAAAAAAGGGGGCAAACAGGCCATGGCCACGCCCCGGGTCCTGATCAGGTAAAATTCCGGTTGCCTCACCTTTGCGCAGCGCTTGCAGTATCGCACGCACACCTCTGGCATCGGTGGGTGCCAAGCGAGTGCCATTTCGAGTGCGTGCTTTTCTGATGACGGGGTCTAGCTGTTTCATTCGCGGTGGCCGATAGAGGCAGAGCATCGGCTGGTATAGGCCAATTAACTCCCAGCACCCGAGGTGAGGTGCGACAAATATAATCCCCTGCTGCTGTTTATTCGCTTGCTCAATTAGCTCAGCGCCACTCACCTGCTTTACCAGTTGTCGTGTTTTTTCTGCTGGCCAGAGCCAAATCGCCCCCAACTCAGTGATGTTTTTACCGGTTTCAAGCAGATTCGCTTTAGCCAGTTTCATTTGTGATGACTTACTCATATCAGGAAAACAGAGTGCGATATTTTTTAACACCACCCGACGAGTGGTTGCTGAAAAGCGCCATAAAAACAGCCCCAATAGATGGCCAACAGCATGCGCCGCACGTAGTGGCAGCAAGGCGAAAAGGTGCAGTAGCCATTTAATTACAAAAACTTTAAAGGGGGCGTCTTTTTGGCTCATCTTATCGATATTTCACAGAATATTGCTGGGATCATGCCTTTTCATAGTTAAATCGTCAAATAATCACCTATGGGACTAGGAACAATCTGTCCACTTACTGTACAATCCGCGCCATTCAATTCAATTCAATTAATCATCGAGCTTACTACTGTGATCGAGAATTTACGTAATATCGCCATTATTGCCCACGTTGACCATGGCAAAACCACCCTGGTCGACCAACTACTCAAGCAATCGGATACATTGGACGAACGCACTCAGCTGGAAGAGCGCGCTATGGACTCCAACGATCAAGAGCGTGAGCGTGGTATTACCATCTTGGCAAAGCCAACCGCAATTAAATGGGGTAAGTACCACATCAATATCGTGGATACTCCGGGACATGCTGATTTTGGCGGCGAGGTAGAACGTGTACTCTCTATGGTTGACTCCGTACTACTACTGGTTGACTCCGTCGAAGGACCAATGCCCCAGACACGCTTTGTAACGCAAAAAGCACTGAATCGCGGTCTTAAGCCCATCGTGGTAATCAATAAAATTGATCGTCCAGGTGCGCGCCCACAGTGGGTGCTGGATCAAACTTTCGATCTATTTGACCACCTGGGTGCTACCGACGAGCAGCTCGACTTTCCGGTGGTCTACGCCTCTGGTCTAAATGGTTTTGCTGGCCTTGAAGACAGTGTCCGCGACGGTGATTTGACGCCAATGCTGCAAACCATCGTCGACAAGGTTCACCCACCACAAGTTGAGATTGAGGATCCTTTCCAGTTGCAGGTTTCACAGCTTGATTACAACAGCTATGTCGGTGTTATCGGTATCGGTCGTATCGCCCGTGGCCGTATCAAAACCAACACCCAAGTGACCGTGGTAGGTCCCGACGGCGAGCGTCGCAACGCACGCATACTCAAACTCATGGGCTTTATGGGGTTAGAGCGCATCGAGGTTGAAGAGGCGCAGGCGGGTGACATCATCTGCTTCACTGGTATTGATGGGTTAAGCATCTCTGATACGCTGTGTGACCCTGCTGCTGTTGAAGCCCTGGCGCCATTGAGCATTGATGAGCCAACCGTCAGCATGACATTCCAGGTTAATAACTCTCCCTTTGCAGGCCTTGACGGTAAGTTTGTCACCTCACGTCAAATTAAAGAGCGCCTGGATCAAGAGTTAATTCACAATGTGGCACTGCGGGTTGAAGAGACTGGAAATGCCAATCAATTCCGGGTTTCAGGACGTGGCGAGCTTCACCTCTCTGTGTTGATCGAAACCATGCGCCGTGAAGGTTTTGAGATGGGTGTCTCCCGTCCTGAAGTTATCTTTCGCGAAATTGACGGCAAAAAACAGGAGCCTTACGAGCAGTTAACCATCGATATTGAGGAGCAACACCAGGGCACCATCATGGAGAAGCTGGGTAGCCGTGGTGGAGAGATGAGCAACATGGAGCTGGACGGTAAGGGTCGTGTTCGTATCGACTTTATCATCCCCTCACGTGGTTTGATCGGCTTTCGTACCGAGTTTCTAACAGCAACCCAGGGCACCGGCTTAATGTTCAGCATCTTCGATCATTATGGCCCATTAAAGAAAGGCGAATATGGCACCCGCATGAATGGCGTATTGATTGCCAATGCCGCGGGTAAAGCACTGACCAACGCACTGTTCTTCTTACAAGCTCGTGGCAGCTTGTTAATTGGTCACGGGGCTGAGGTTTATGAAGGGATGATCATCGGTATTCACAGCCGTACTAACGATTTGGTCGTTAATGCACTAAAAGGCAAACAGCTGACCAATGTGCGCGCATCGGGTACGGATGAGGCGCAATCACTGGTCACCCCTATTACCCATACCCTAGAGCAGGCGCTGGAGTTTATTGATGATGATGAACTGGTTGAAGTAACACCCAACCATATTCGCCCACGCAAGAAGCTACTCACCGAAAATGAGCGCAAACGTGCTGGTCGTTCCGGCAAATAAGCTGCTCACCTGAAAGCACCCGCCACCCGATGTTATCATCTGGGTGGCGGGTGTTTTTTTATGCCTGCACATCGCCAATAATCCAAGGATAAATAACCATGATTGGGCTATTACAGCGTGTTAGCTACGCAAAAGTAGAGGTTAATAGTGAGGTGGTTGGGCAAATAGAGCACGGCCTGCTGGTGCTACTCGGCATTGAGAGAGGCGATCATGAAAGTAGCGCAGACCGACTACTGCAACGCCTGCTCAGTTACCGAGTATTTGAGGATGACGAAAAGAAAATGAACCTTAGCCTGCAACAGGTCAATGGCGGTCTATTGCTGGTGCCGCAATTCACCCTGCCCGCAGATACCCGCAAGGGAACTCGACCCAGCCTCACGCCCGCAGCCGCAGCCGATCAAGGGGCACGCCTCTACCACTACTTTGTACAGCAAGCTCAGCAACAACACCCAGACGTTGCAGCAGGAGAATTTGCGGCGGATATGCAGGTCTCACTGACCAACAATGGCCCGGTTACCTTTTGGTTACAGGCAAAATAGCGTTAAACTAGTCGAGATACTACATTTTCGGATAGTTTTGAATTAAATTATGGCAACCTACGCAATCGGCGACATACAAGGCTGTTTTGATGAGCTTCAGGCGCTGTTGGCGCTAATCAAGTTTGATCAGAGCCAGGACACCCTATGGTTCTGTGGAGACCTTGTTAACCGAGGACCGAAATCCCTTGAAGTGCTGCGTTACGTACGTGCCTTAGGGAAGCGTGCCATCACCGTGTTGGGCAACCACGACCTTCATCTGCTGGCGCGCTATTATCAGGGTACAACCCCTGATCCAGATAATTCTCTCTACCCCATTTTTCAAGCAGATGATTGTAAAAAATTGATGAAGTGGCTCAGAAAAAAACCCGTCGCGCACTACAATCAAAAATATAATACCCTTATGGTACATGCGGGTGTTTGCCCGCAATGGGACTTGGCCACCACTCTAAGCTGCGCGGATGAACTGAGCAACATGATAAAGAGTGACCGGTATAAGCTTTTTTTTGATAACATGTATGGCAACCGGCCCGATAAGTGGTCTGAAAAGCTGACGGGATGGGATCGATTGCGCTTTATCGCTAACACATTCACCCGGCTGCGTTATTGTGATAACGAGGGGCACTACCTCATGAAACCCAAAGGAGCCCCCGGCACACAACCCACCGGAGCCCTACCCTGGTTTGAGCACCCGGCACGAAACAGCCGCGAGTTCACGATCCTATTTGGGCACTGGTCAACGCTGGGCATACATCAGGGTAGTAATGTTATTTCATTGGATAGCGGCTGCTTATGGGGCGGAAGCCTGACAGCACTGCGTATTGAAGATCGGGCACTCTTTAGCCTGCCTTGTACACCATGCTGAACAGAGATGAGGGTCACATGTCGGAATATACCGCAGACAAAATAATAGAGTCCATTGCTCATGTCACGACTCAGGCAGATCGCGAGCTGCTTGAAGCAAGCTTGATGAGCACACTCTTTGAGCTATTAAAATTAAAAAGAATTTCACTCTATAAAATCATTTCAGAATATGGTGAGCAACGCTGTCTTATCACAACCGATATAACAGATGGCAATTTAACCTTCCACGACCCTTGCACACCCTCCTCACAATTCCTCATACACCAAATCACCGGCCTCAGCCAGTGTATTGAGAGCAGAGAGCCGGTGTTTGTTGAGAGCACTAAAGAGCAGCCGGATACCTATGTTTATCCCCTCACCAATCGTGCGGGCGTGATCATTAGTTCATTTGTTATCTGTGGGGAAGGTCTCTCAAAAAGTACCCATAAAAAACTGCTAACAGGTTATTTCCAGATTTATCGTAACTACGCCTGCCTGCTCGATGATAGTGAACATGACACCTTGACCGGATTACTCAATCGTCGCACCTTTGACCGCGACCTTGAACGCATCCTGGGTGAATGGAAGCACCCCAATGACCAGGACAGAGAGGAGAGCCAACATCCGCAGCGACGCCATTGCAATGAAGAGAGTGTGGGTAACTGGCTAGCGGTCATTGATATCGATTTTTTCAAGAAAATAAATGACCAGTATGGCCACCTCTACGGTGATGAGGTATTACTGCTACTGGCCAATATTATGCGAAGCACTTTTCGCAGCTACGACAAACTATTTCGGTTTGGTGGTGAAGAGTTCGTGGTGCTACTTCGTGCTACCAGCCAAAAAGGAGCCGCCGCCGCACTCGAGCGTTTTCGCGCAACCATGGAAAACTATGACTTCCCGCAAATTGGCTCTGTCACCGTCAGTATTGGCTACGTGGAGATAGCAGACCAAGGCATTTCAGCGATTGTTTTGGGGCATGCGGATGATGCGCTCTACTACGCCAAAGATAATGGCCGAAACCGCGTCTGCTTTCATACCGAGCTGGTCGCGCAAGGCCTCTTAAAGGTCTCCACACCAGAAGTTGTCGAGTCTGAAATTGAGCTGTTTTAGCTATTCATTGAAGCAGGACACGCACTGAGCAGCCGGGGGCTGCGTCAAACACAAGCAACCATTGAGAACAACATCACTATGGCAGATATCACTCCAAACACCGCCCGAGGCACTCTTTTTGTTATTTCAGCACCCTCTGGTGCGGGTAAAACCTCACTTGTGAAGGCGCTAATTGAGTCCTGTGATGATATTAAGGTCTCCGTCTCACACACCACCCGGGATGCTCGACCTGGTGAAATCAACGGGGTGCACTATAACTTTGTCGACAGCAATACCTTCCAAGAGATGGTTGGCCGAGCCACCTTTTTGGAACATGCCCAGGTTTTTGATAACCACTACGGAACCTGTGGTGACTGGGTGACAAAACAGCAGAATAAGGGTGTTGATGTCATTCTTGAGATAGATTGGCAAGGGGCGCAACAGGTTCGCAAGATGATGCCGGAGTGCCTCTCAATTTTCATTCTACCCCCCTCTCGGCAAGCGCTGGAGAAGCGACTCAAGGGGCGCGGACAAGATAGCGATGAGATCATTGCACGTCGTATGCGTGACGCTATTAACGAGATTACGCACTATAGTGAGTTTGACTATCTCATTATCAATGATGATTTCAATACCGCGCTTGCAGAGCTACGCACTGTAATCCTCAGCCAGCGGCTACGCATGCTGCCCCAACAACAGCGCAATGAACAATTATTGGACAATTTATTGTCATAGTACATACAAATTAAGTAGAATCGACTCCTTTTCGTCAATCGAACAACACAAGGTAACGCAAATGGCTCGCATCACAGTAGAAGATTGTCTTGACCACGTGGACAACCGCTTCAATTTAGTATTAGTGGCCGCAAAGCGTGCGCGCCAAATCAGCAATGGCAAAGAACCATTGGTTGAGTGGGAAAATGACAAACCCACCGTGGTTGCACTGCGTGAGATTGCTGCGGGTAAAATCGACCAGCGTGAAATGCTCGAAGGGGTTATTGCCAAAGAGCATGCCCTCGAGTCAAAAGTAAGTGACGAAGAGCTACAGCAAGAACTTTAAGCTTAGCCTCGATATTTACCTCCAATGTCCAGCATCAGCACATTATGCCAGCAGCTCGAAGAGTATCTTGAGCCGTACCAGATCACCGAGGTTTATCGCGCCTATGTGTTTAGCGCCGAATCCCATGAAGGGCAATACCGTAAAAGCGGCGAGCCCTACATTACCCATCCGCTTGCAGTGGCCACTATTCTTGCCGAAATGCGCATGGATTATCGCTCGCTCATGGCGGCCATTCTGCACGATGTTATCGAAGATACCGGTGTTGATAAGGCACAACTAGAAACTGAGTTTGGCAACGAAGTTGCCGAGCTAGTGGATGGTGTCTCCAAGCTGACCCACATCCACTTTGAAAGCAAAGTGGAGGCCCAGGCGGCCAATTTTCGTAAAATGATTTTGGCCATGGTCAAGGATATTCGCGTTATCCTGATCAAGCTGGCAGATCGCCTACACAACATGAGCACCCTGGGTGTCATGCGACCAGACAAGTGCCGCCGTATCGCCCGTGAAACCCTCGAAATCTATGTACCTATCGCCAGCCGACTGGGTATGAACCAGTTGCGACTTAACCTGGAAGACCTTGGCTTTTTAGCCTACTACCCAAACCGCTATAAGGTGCTTAAAAAAGCGGTACTCAACGCACGGGGAAACCGCAAGGAGATACTCCAGAGAATTGAAACGGCAATTAAGGAGCGTCTTGATCAGGAGGGCATCCCATGCCAGGTTTTTGGCCGCGAAAAACACATCTACAGCCTCTACCAGAAAATGAAACGCAACCATCTCAACTTCTCTGAAGTGATGGATGTCTATGCTTTTCGTATTGTGGTGGATAGTGTGGATAGCTGCTACCGCATTCTCGGTACCATGCACAATCTTTATAAGCCGGTGCCCGGAAAGTTCAAAGACTATATCGCCATCTCCAAAACCAATGGCTACCAATCCCTGCATACCATTCTTTTTGGCCCGTTCGGTGTGCCCATCGAAATTCAGATCAGAACCACCAGCATGGATGAAGTGGCTGAGGCGGGCATTGCCGCCCATTGGCTCTATAAATCGGATGCCAGTGAGTCGGGTAGCCAGGTGCGGGCACAGGAGTGGCTGCGGGAGCTGCTGGATATTCAAAATAGCGTGGGTGACTCATTAGAGTTCCTTGAAAATGTCAAAATCGACCTCTTTCCGGATGAGGTCTATGTCTTCACCCCCAAAGGGGAGATCATGGAGCTGCCACGGCGTGCCACCACCGTTGACTTTGCCTATGCCGTACATACCGCTGTTGGTGATCGCTGCGTTGCCGCCAAAATAGACCGCAAACTGGTGCCGCTCAGCACCCGGTTACAAAATGGTCAAACCGTAGAGATTATCACCACCAAAAACTCACACCCCAACCCTGTGTGGCTCGATTTTGCCGTTACCGGAAAGGCGCGTACCAGCATTCGTTCCGCACTTAAAAACCTGCAATATGATGAGGCACTGGCGCTGGGCAAGCGCCTGCTCAATAAAACGCTTGGCGCTTTTTCCAGCTCGATTGAGCAAGTTTCCGAACAATCCGTGCAGCGTTACCTGGAGGAGCAAGCGTGTCAGTCGCTTGACGACCTACTGGTTGACATTGGCTTGGGTCAGCGTGTTGCCCTTATCACCGCACGTCAGCTGATTGCGGATCAGCAGCCTGAAGGTGACACCAATGGACTCACCCGGCCACTCGCGATCCGTGGCACCGAAGGGATGGTGGTAACCTTTGCAAAGTGCTGTCACCCCATTCCTGGAGACCCCATTTGTGGTCATATCAGTATTGGGCGGGGTATCGTCATTCACACCGAATCTTGCAACAATACTGCTGAGTTCCGCAACCGCCCGGAACAGAGCCTGGATGTTCAGTGGGATAGCAGCGTAGAGGGGGAGTTTGCCGTAAGCATTCGCGTCGATGCGCTCAATCGCCGTGGCGTAATGGCGACGGTTGCGTCGGCCATTGCCTCGCAGGAGTCCAACATCGAAAAGGTCTATACCGCCGAACATGATGGTACCCATCACTCCACCCTCTACACCATTACCGTGCGCAGCCGAATCCACTTGGCCGCGATTATCCGCAAGTTGCGCGCACTACCCAATGTGGCAAAAATCACCCGCACCCGTGGGTGAACCTATTAACGACACTGAGAAACAGAATGAAACAGATCATCCACACCGACAATGCACCCAAAGCAATTGGTACCTATTCTCAAGCGGTAAAAGTTGGCAATACGGTCTATTTGTCAGGCCAGATACCGCTGCTGCCTGACAGCATGCAGATGATTGAAGGTGACATCAAAGCGCAGATCCACCAAGTATTTAAAAACCTGCAAGCGGTTATCGAAGCCTCGGGCGGGCGCTTTTCCGATGTAGTCAAACTCAATATTTTCCTGACCGACCTCGCTAATTTTGCTGCGGTTAATGAAGTGATGGAAGAGTACTTCACACAGCCCTACCCGGCTCGTGCTGCGGTTGGTGTTGCTCAACTACCCCGTGATGCCGAGGTGGAAATGGATGGCATACTCATACTGCAAAACTAATTTCAGGAGACAGCATGGCACTGGATAGCCAGCCAACCACCCTCTTAAAAGGGGTCGGCCCTCGCATGGAAGCGAAGCTGGCCAAACTCGGTATTCACTCCGTTCGTGATCTGCTGTTTCACCTCCCCGCCCGCTACCAAGACCGTACCCGCATCACCCCCATCGGCACGCTACGCCCTGGCGACAATGTGATGGTTGAGGGCGATGTTCAACACACCGAGATCAAAATGGGCAGGCGACGCATGCTTCTATCACGCATCAGTGATGGCAGCGGCTTGTTAACGCTACGTTTTTTCTACTTCAATAGTGGACAGCAAAACCGCCTTAGTCAGGGACAGCGCGTGCGTTGTTTTGGTGAAATTCGTGGGGGCGGAGCAACGCTTGAAATCATCCACCCCGAAATAAAATTAATCAACAGCAACCGCCTCACTGAGACCCTCGACGACGCCCTCACGCCTATCTACCCAGCCACAGAAGGGCTGCAACAACCGACCCTGCGAAAACTGGTTACACAGGCACTGGTGTTGCTGGAAAACAGTGCGGAGAGTCTCAGCGAACTGCTCCCCGCCGAGACGCGATCAGCGCATCACTACCCCACAACAGCTGAGGCGATACAGTTTATCCACTACCCGCCACCCGAGGTTTCACAAGCCGAATTAGAAGCGGGGACTCATCCCGCTCAGCAACGCCTCGCATTTGAGGAGCTACTGGCCCACCAGCTCTCACTGCGCGAACTTCACCGCCACGTCAGACAACAAGGGGGGCCTCCTCTTAACGGCAACGGTGCACTCCGAAAAACATTCACACAGCGCCTCCCTTACCAGCTGACGGGTGCGCAACAACGTGTCATCGGTGAGATTAACCAGGATCTAAGCCAACCCTATCCGATGCAGCGACTGGTGCAGGGTGATGTCGGCTCGGGTAAAACAGTGGTCGCAGCGATGGCCGCCCTTAGCGCAATTGAAGCCGGCCACCAAGCCGTTTTAATGGCACCCACCGAGCTACTGGCAGAGCAGCACTACCGCAACTTTAGTGAGTGGCTAACGCCCCTCGACCTGCAAGTCACCTTACTGGCGGGAAAATTAAAGGGAAAACAGCGTCAGGGGGTGCTATCAGACTTAGAATCTGGTGAGGCACAAATGATCGTGGGTACTCACGCACTTTTTCAACAGGGCGTTGAGTTTGCACGCTTAGGGTTAGTTATTATTGATGAACAGCACCGTTTTGGTGTCCATCAACGGTTGGCGCTCAAGGAGAAAGGAGCCGCTGATAATCGGGTACCTCACCAGCTGATCATGACTGCCACACCAATTCCTCGCACCCTCGCCATGTCGGTATTCGCCGACCTCGACTGTTCCACCATCGATGAACTACCCCCCGGGCGTAGCCCTGTGGAGACCGTAGTGGTACCCAACAGTCGTCGCCCTGAGGTCATTCAACGCATCTACTCTGCCTGCCAGAGCGGACGACAGGTTTATTGGGTCTGCACGCTCATTGAAGAGTCCGAAGTATTGCAGTGTCAAGCGGCCGAGGATGCCGAGATTGAGTTGCGTAACCTATTGTCAGGGGTGCGGATCGGGCTAGTACATGGGCGCATGAAACCCAGTGAGAAAAAACAGGTAATGGATGCTTTCAAACGCGCTGAAATCGACCTTTTAGTGGCCACCACTGTAATCGAAGTGGGGGTCGATGTGCCCAATGCATCTCTGATGGTCATTGAAAACGCCGAGCGGCTAGGTCTCGCGCAGCTACACCAGCTGCGAGGCCGGGTAGGTCGTGGTACCACCCGCAGCAGCTGCCTACTGATGTACCACAGCCCCCTCTCACGGCTTGCAAAGTCCCGCCTCTCCATAATGCGTGAAACCAACGATGGATTCCTCATCGCTCGCCGAGACCTTGAGATACGCGGCCCCGGTGACGTGCTTGGCACACGCCAAACTGGAGATATAACCCTGCAAATCGCCGACCTACTACGTGATGAACAGCTATTACCACAGGTTGAAGCAGCCAGTGAGTTGATTCAACGGCGCTACCCCCAACTCATCCAACCACTCATTCAGCGTTGGATTGGAAAGGGGCTTAAATTTGCCGAAGTTTAATGTGGAAGGGCGGTTTACTCGACAGTGATGGTGGCATTCTCAACCAGTAGCGGATAGGTATAGCCCATGCCGAAGTCGGTACCCAGTTTAACGGTACCCACCACTGTTATTGTCTGACCCACTTGCGCGGTATCTTTGCTGGTCACGATCAGGCTACCGCTGTTACCCGCACCCGTGCCATCTTTGATGTGTATGAAGTTGCGGCGCATAATACCGTTATTGACCTTGGTTACTTCACCGCGCAGCTCAACCTGCTGACCACTTAACGCCTGGCTGTTTTTATTAACCTGTTCAACGCTCTTTTTCTCTGCTGCCAACACCGAGCCACTGGCCAGTGTCAGTGCGATCAGGGCACCCATTGCAATAATTGATTTACGCATCATTTTATCCTCTAAAAAGTTAGTTGCTTTTTTTAACACAGACATCTGTTAAGTGCCAGTTTGGAGTTAACCCCTAATCCCCAGATAGAAGCACGTATTCTGTACAAGTCATTGATTTCACAGTAAAACAAAAAATAGCCGCCGAACCTGCGGGTGCGACTAATATTTTTAGTTTCACTGTGAAACCCGTATCTTACACATCATCTCGCGCTTCTATCTAGAGTTAACCGTTTATTGAAAAAATCTCTTCAGCGCGCAGGGCGGTGGGGACGAACCCGACGAGTCGCCTCTGCCTGGTAGGGGTCATCTGGCCAGTAGTGTTTGGGGTAGCGCCCCTTAAGCTCCTTTTTAACCTCTTGGTAGGTATTGGCCCAGAAGCTGGCAAGATCCTGGGTAACTTGAATGGGACGCTGTGCTGGCGAGAGCAGGTGGATGGTGAGTCTGATTTTTCCACCCATAATCTGCGGCGTTTCCAGCATACCAAACAGCTCTTGCAGGCGGGCGGCCAGTACTGGCGACGACTGGCTGTAATCAATTTTAATCCGTGAACCGCTGGGTATCTGTATATGGCTAGGGGCTTCGCGCTCGAGCTGTTGTTGCTGTTGCCAGCTGAGTTGATTGATCAGTATCTCTTTAAGCTTTAGCTTCTGTAACTGGGCAAGCCGGCTTAGCCCCGGTAGATAGGGAGATAGCCAGCTCTCCATATTATCGAGCAGCGCCTGTTTGCTCATATCCGGCCACACCTCGTCACCTGCCATGCGGGTTTGATGGTTGTGTAACAACATCAGCCGCGCACGCAGGTTTTCTACCTCACTATTCCAAGGCAATATTTGCAACCCTTTTTGGCGAACAGCATCGATCAAGCCCTGGCTCAGCTGTGCGGCGGGCACCTCTTTTAGCCGGTGCTCCTCTATGATCAGCGCACCCAGCTTTCGCTGCTGCCGGGCATCTACACTTTCACTGCGACTATCCCAACCGACAAAGGTGTGCGGCTCTATTCTGGCTGGCAGGTGCTGCTCCAACTCAGCGAGTGCCACAGGGGCTGCAAGGTAGATATGCGACTCCCGTCCGGCGCTCCCCAGCTCTGCCACCACCAAATAAGGCGCGTCACTCATACTTTGATGATCCTGAAAGCAAGCCCCTTTGCCGCTACTCAGCCGATAACGAGGCTCCACGCCCCCTCGACGTTGCGCAATGCGATCGGGATAGGCGAAGGCCAGCAGTAACCCGCAATGGCTAGCGGGCTGTTGCACTTCGCCGGTTTTTAGTTGCCACTGCCAGCGCCGGGCAGTCAATTGCACTCGCTGCACCGCACCCCGGTTAAGTTGCGATGAGCGCGGGTTATTGTGTAGCAATTCAATACGCTGGCGCAGATCAGCATCACGATAGCTACCTTTGATAATATCCCGCTCACCCAGCAGAGCCGCCACCTCGCAAGCGAGGCTACCGAGCCCTATCTGCTCACCCATCAACACCATATGTGCCAAGCGCGGGTGCATACCGAGACGCGCCATTGCGCTGCCGTGTCGGCTAATACGTCCTTTTTCATCCAATGCGGCCAGCTGTTGCAGCAGCTCCCGGGCTTGGTCACACGCGGCAGCTGGTGGCTCCTCCAGCCAGCTTAACTGCTTAGGACAACTGACGCCCCAGCGTGCCAACTCCAGCATTAGCCCAGCCAGGTCAGCCTCCATAATCTCCGCCTGACCATGCGCCAACAGCCGCGCATGCTGCTCTTTACTCCAGAGCCGGTAGCAGACACCCGCCTCCAGACGACCCGCTCGACCGCTACGCTGCGTTGCAGAGGCCCGCGTTACCGCCGTGGTCTCTAGGCGGCTCAAACCACTTTGCGGGTTAAATTTTGGCTGGCGCTGTAGACCCGCATCAATCACCACGCGAACCCCTTCAATAGTGAGCGAAGTTTCGGCGATGGAGGTCGCGAGCACAATCTTACGCTCGCCCTCAGTGCTGGGATAGATCGCCCTCTCCTGAGCATCACGGGGGAGATCACCATAGAGCGGACATATGGTGATATGAGTGGCCAGATCAGCCGCTTCGAGCTGTTGTTTGACGCGCTGTATCTCTCCCGCACCGGGCAGAAATACCAGCAGGTCACCTGACTCATCAGTGAGTGCATTAAGGATGGCTCGACTCACCACCTCAATCAGGTGTCGCCACTCAGGGCGCTGCCCATAGATGATCGTTACCGGGTAACAGCGCCCTTCACTGGTTATAATCGGTGCATCGCCCAATAGTTTTGCAACCGGCTCAGCATCCAGAGTGGCCGACATAACTACTATTTTCAGGTTATCCCGCAGCGCCGCTTGTGTCTCCAGAGTAAGCGCCAGACCCAGATCGGCATGCAGGCTACGCTCATGAAACTCATCAAAAATAACTAACCCATAAGCAGTGAGCTCAGGGTCTTGCTGAATCAACCGCGTCAAAATGCCCTCAGTAACCACCTCAATGCGAGTCGTTGCGCCTATTTTGCTATCCAGGCGGGTACGATAACCAATGGTCTCTCCCACCTTTTCGCCCAGCAGAGAGGCCATATAGATGGCCGCATTGCGCGCCGCTAGACGACGGGGTTCCAGCATAATTATTTTCTGTTGGCGGAGCCAAGGCTCACCGATCAGCGCCAGCGGCACACGGGTGGTTTTTCCTGCCCCCGGTGCCGCCTGCAATACCACATTGGGCTGCTGTGAGAGGTGCTCAAGTAGCTGTGGCAGTACCGCATCGATAGGAAGTGTCATAAGCGGTATTGAAGCATAGAACTAATGGTTTGTGGTGATTAGGATTCTATTACTCCAGCGATAGATGGTGTCGAGTATGAGTTGCCGATTCTCTTGCGGGGTAAACAGCTCATTGTGCCCCCCCTTCAGCAGCTGCAGCTGTTTCGGCTCTCTCGCCACCGCAAATAACTGTTCGCTGTGCCGGGGTATGATAATCGTATCAGCAGAGCTATGTAAAAAGAGCAGAGGAAGTGGTGCGAGCCTAGCAACACTCTCAATAGGCGCAAAGTCATTATTGATACTCCAGGAGAGTGGATACTGAAACGGCCACAGAAACCACACCTTTGCCACAACCTCCCGCACCACCTGACGATAATCACTAAAAGGGGCTGCGAAAATCGCACCAGAGAGGCTGCTTTTATTTGGGCTTTCAGCCAAGGCATGAATTGCCATACTGGCACCCAGACTATGGCTGACCACAACCAGCGGGGTATTATCCGTCAAGGTGAGTGCCTGTTGTAGTGCGGCTTCGATATCCAGCATCGCCCCAGGCAGGGAAGGCACGCCTTCCGACTGTCCATAGCCACGATAGTCCACAATAAATAGATTGACCCCCTCTTTAGGCAGCCAATAGACGCTACCAAGGTGGTTGCTGATATTTTGAGCATTGCCGTGCAAAAAAAGCACCGTGGCATGCGCCTCGCCTACCGACGGAAGCCACCAGCCGTGAAGTTCAAGACCATCAGGGCTATTGAATATGATCTCTTGATAACTGAGACCAAGCTGATCTGGTGTTATGAGGTACCCCTGTGAGGGCTGGAAAAAAAGCTGTGTGCAGCCGCTAAGGGTAAGCAGCAAAATTATTATTAGTGTAAGCCGGCGTAGCATTAAAAATACCACTGCCAGGCAATCTCAAACTCATTAAAGGCATTACCCTCCTGCCACTCACGTTTAGCACTGAAACGTAGCCCCTGTTGCTCGCTTGGCAAGGGGAGGTTTAACTGCCAGTTCAGCTGCCATGTTTGATATTCATCCCCTTGAGGGAAGTGCATCATTTGTACTAAAAGCAGGCTGTGCACCTGATTTGAATGATAGAGCAGTTTCAAGTTCGGCCCCACTCCCGCTTTAATTTTTTCGTCAAAATCGTGGTGCGCAGCAAACTGTAGTTGAGCCAGGGTGCTGGCAAGCCACTGCTTGCCCAGCCGGTAACTGACACCCGCCTCTCCCGTCACCTGTAGTGGTAAAACGCTCTGCCCATTAAACCGCTGCCGCTGAAAACCCAAATCGATACCCCAGGAGATAGGCTGAAAAAAATCATTGCGGGGTGAGAGCGACAGTATATTGATGATTTTCCACTCTTCAATTTCTACGCGCTGCTCTTCTGGATAGTAACGTAGATTAAGATCGGAAAAGTTGATCTGCATGCCCACACCATAGCCCTGTGCCGGGTCAAGAATATCGTGATAAGCGGGGCGGTAGCGCAGTGCTGTAAACAACTGCTTTTCACGGCTACCCAGAGAGAGTGCGATGCGCGAGCTGAGGTGCCCCTGCTCTGCGCGTACCCCGGGAATCGGCACTTCCGGCCACTCTGCTGATGATGCCAGCTTGCTGCGTTGTGATAACAGCTGATAAGCATGAGATGCCCGTGGATCACGCTGTAAGCCGCTTGCGCGGATGCGATAAAGTTGCAGATCATAAGCTAACTCCAAAAGCTTGGCCCGCAATGATTCATTTAAAGATAAAAATTCACTCTGTTGGTGTGCCGTGTCATCGGTAATTAACATGAGCAGTTGCCGCTGCTGCGACTCATCCAACAGATTCAAGCGATGGTTGAGCGTGGTAGTCGTTGAGGGGCGGTAATTAATACCACTGAATAGATTTTTTTGCTCAACCGCACGTACCGTATCTGCGGGGATCGCCGTGGCGGAGAACGGCTCAGCCAAACCAAGTCCCGGGCGAGCGACATCCAGCAATGTAAGCAGACGATAGGAGCAGTTTTCATCGAAAAAATAGTAGTCAAAGCGAATCTTACTTACTTCCCATGTATGGCGCATCAGCTGGCGTACCTCATCACCACTTAAATTAAGCTGGTACTCCCAAATATTGCGATTCTCCATATCGCTGTACTCTTTTATCTTTTCATAATAGGGCACCAGCGCAAAGCTACCGGGGTAGCCACCAAAGATGCCTTTATAAGCAAAAACAAACCCATTTTCCTCTCCAGTGATTGCGGCCGCATAATTGAGGGCATAAGAGATCAGCGGCGTCTCACTGCGCTTATCAGCGGGGTCAATCCGTAGCAATGTATGACCGAACATCGAGGAGGGGCTATTGAGGTAGGCGGCCGGAAAGACCAGTGTGGCACTGCCAGGATTAATGGTCTCCATCCACTGGTTAAACTCATCACAAGGGGGCTGTGGCAACCGCTCTGTAGCGATATCCAGCTGTTGTGACAGCCAATAATAACGTGCCGGAAAGCGGCACTGAGGGTGTTCACTCAAATCGCCTATCAGTGGCGTAAAAAAGGCACTTAGCGTCGCTGCCAACTCAAGTTCGGCATCGCGGCTACCCTCCGCAGAGAAGAAAAAACGCTCATCATCAGCCTCACTTAGCGGATAGCCTCCCAGCACTTCTTTTCGGTAGTGGAGTAGTGACCACCAGCCAGCATTCTGCGCCAATTGCTGCTCGTGGCTCGCTGCAATTAATTGGTTCAGGTAGCTATTTTCTGTGGCATTGCTATTGAGAGAAAACAGCGCTATTAACAAGGTAAACAGGAGTCTTGTCACATTGGACACTTTTTGGATAGGGGGTGTTGGAATAAAGAAAAAACGAGGGGAAGAGCGGCCGCCGAAAGGCGACCACTCAAAGCAAGCTCTCAATTAAGAGATATACTTTGATAGCGACTGATCAGCTGCCATAGCTTGAGTCAGTGATGACATCACATCAGCACTGGTTACATTCTCTTTGCTAAAAATAACTGAGAAATTAGCTTTAGAAACTTGAACAAAAGCAGCTTTATCTGCTGCTGAAACACCCATCAGACTTGCCAACGTATCCATCGCTTCACCTTCACCCGTTGCCATACCGCGAGCAACCTGCTCCATATTGGCATCCAGATATTCACCCGCCGCTGCGAAAGTGACCGTACCTTCGCCATCACAACCCAAGGTGCCAGAAGTCATACCGAAGGTTTGATTGCCCGATGTACCGTTGACAGTTGCTGCCAGTACATTAAAAACCAGCCCCTGCTGACCTTCCAATAACATTGAACCCAGACCACAACCTGCACCTGTTTCAGCTTGAGATGCCATTGGAGCCATTGCCAAGGCCATTACGCCCGCCAGAATTGTCTTTTTCATGGGATTATCCTTCTCTTCGTTGATTACGCTAATTTTGAACTCTAAATTTCACCGTACACCAAAAGCATCCAGCGCATATAATGAGGACATACAGTTGACCGTTAACTCACCAACGGCCAAACCTCAGCATAGCACTGGGTTTTAACGAATGTCCAGCACTATGCGAATGCGCTCACTATTTTGTGTGCATTGCCGCAATAACATAAACATCATAGCGGGTATTTTTACTGTTAATGCTCATGGTCGGTAAATGCTTTGATATCCGTTCGGCCCCCTTGGGGCGCTTTACCACCACGCGTTTTCTGGCACAATTTAGCGCTGCCACCATTAGATCACGACTATCTACTGGCTCCCCGAGCAGCAGCTGAAACAGGCGCATCTCTTTTTTTACCAAAGCCGATTTATCCCGATGCGGGTACATCGGGTCAAGATAGATCACATCAGGGGTTTCACTGCAGTGCTGTAGGTACTCTACGCTATCCATATTAACCAGCGTCATCCGCTGGCAGATTTCGGGCAGGGTGCCCTGACCTCGCTGTAAACCATCTTCAAGCAGTGCGGCGATGAGCGGATTTTGCTCTACCATCGTCACTTGGCAACCCAGACTGGCGAAGACAAAGCTATCCCGCCCCAGCCCCGCCGTCGCATCGAAAATGTGTGGGTTTATACCCGGCTTTAACCCCACAGCCCTCACCATGGGCTGGTTACGTCCACCACCAAAGTGGCGGCGATGAGCCGCTTTACCCCCCACAAAGTCGACATAGATGGGGCCGGGAGCCGCCACCGCATTAAGGCACAGCTGCAACCGGTCACCCGTAAACTCCAAATTAAATTGTGGCGACTCGCCACAAGGCAGCGCCAAATGATGGGCAAGCATATCCGCCTCTGGCTGACGTGCTGGATGAGTAGCGATAATAGCAACAGTAGTGTGAGACATCGTAGATTACATGACTTATCAGGAGCTGCTATCATAACCTGATCCATCAGTCATCGGGAACTCATCGTGTCACAACACGCCGCACAACGCCTGGAAAGCTATCCACCGTTTAAATCGATGAATATAAAAGTGTTGGAACTGAGCGAACAGTGGCAGCGGGTACGTATTTTGCTGCCGCGGGAGCCACAAAACCTTAATCCCGGTGGCACCCTGTTTGGCGGTGCCATGGCCTCCCTGGCGGATCCGATTGCGGCACTGGCTTGTGCCAACGGCTTCCCAGATTACACGGTGTGGACAAAGCGTTTGCAGCTGGATTTTTTACGCCCAGGCAGTGAGGATCTAGTTTTACAATTCGATTTTCCCGAACCGCTACGGCAACAGATAGCAGCCGCACTGGCCGAAAAGGGCAGTCATACCCCACACTTTGGTTACGGCTTTTATCGAACAGATGGCACCCATTGCTGTCAGATTAGCTGTGAAGTCGCGATCCGCCCAGCCGACCCCAGCAGCCAGCGCCTTGGCTTCAGAAACAGAGAGTCTAGATAACCTTGCAGCACGTTATAATTATTCTAAAGAGCAGACGATCATGAGCAAAAAAACATTCTATTGGTACGACTACGAATCCTTTGGCCTCAGCCCAATGAATGACCGCCTTGCACAATTTGGCGGGGTGCGTACCGATGAGGATCTCAATATTATTGGCGATCCATTAATGATCTATTGTAAGCCTGCCAATGATTTTTTCCCCAGCCCCAGCTCCTGCTTAATCACTGGTATCACACCACCCATGGCACTTGAAGCCGGGTTGCCTGAGGTTGAGTTTATCCGCCTGATCAATGAGCAGTTTAGCGAGCCTAATACCTGCGTGCTGGGTTATAACAACCTGCGCTTTGATGATGAGTTTACCCGTTATACGCTCTACCGCAACCTAATGGACCCCTACGCACGGGAGTGGCAAAATGGCTGTAGCCGCTGGGACCTTTTAGATGTGGTACGCATGACCCGCGCATTGCGCCCTGAAGGCATTGAGTGGCCCACCACCGAAGAGGGCCGGCCCTCGGTCCGACTAGAAGACCTTACCGCAGCAAATGGTATCGCACATGAATCGGCTCACGATGCGCTCTCTGATGTCTACGCCACCATCGCCATGGCCAAGCTCATTAAAGAGAAACAGCCCAAGCTGTTCGAATACGTATACAACAACCGTAACAAGCGCAAATTGAGCAAGCTGCTTGATTTACGTGAGCAGAAGCCGGTAATTCATGTTTCGGGCATGTACCCGGTAGAGAAAGGAAATATGGCCATAGTGGTGCCGATTGCCGAGCACCCCACCAACAAAAATGGCGTGGTGGTGTACGATCTAAGCGTTGACCCGGCTGATTTAATCAACCTCAGTGCGAAGAAGATCCACCAGCGCCTCTTTACTCGCAGTGATGAGTTACCCGAGGGGGTTGAGCGCATCCCACTAAAAACGGTACATATAAACAAATGCCCGGTGATTGCCCCATTTATGTCCCTCGATGGCAAGGCGGCCAAAAAGTATGGCATCGACCTTAACCTCTGCCGCCAAAACCTGGCCGTTCTGCAAGAGGCAAAAGGACTCGCCAAGAAAGTGCAGCAGGTGCTCTCGGAGAGCCAGTTCGAAAAACGAACCGACCCCGACCAGATGCTCTATGGGGGCGGTTTTTTTAGCCCGGACGATAAGTCCCGCATGGCACAGATCCATACCATGACCCCGCAAGAGCTGGTAGGCTATGAGCCACCTTTTGATGATAGCCGCCTGCCCGAAATGCTGTTTCGCATGCGTGCTCGCAACTACCTCGACACCTTGACCGAAGAGGAGCAGGCACGCTGGCAAACATTCCGCCTGAGTCGCCTTGATCTAGCCAGCTATCTGGCTGAGCTAAATGAACTGCGCGCCACCCCTGAATACGGTGACAGCGAAAAAGCCATACTGGATACATTAAAAGAGTATGCCCGCGAACTTGTAGAGGGGTAGCCAGAGTGATTTTTGGGGGCCAACCACCAAAAACCAGCCGGCCAGCCCAAGACCATTCATGAAAAAAATGTTAAAGATCTGCAAGCATAGAACGCTATCCGTTAAGGAGATTTTAAACAAGTTTGGGTAGGTTTAGGCTCAGCATAAACTCCAGATAAAAATACGTAATGATATGTAAGATATCGGTTTCACAGTGAAATAAAAAATAGGAGTAGCACCCGTAGGTTCGGTGACGATTTTTTGCTTTGCTGTGGAATCAAGGGCCTGCATACGTGTTGCTACCTAGGGATTAGGGGAATTACCCTCACTTGTTCCAAACCCCTTATAGGTAGTAGTACGGAGTAACTCGAAACCCGCATCATAATGTTATTCTGGGCTACCTGATAGACGAGGAAAACGAGGAATAGCAGAATGGATCAATTATTCAAACCCGTCACCGCTCTTTTTGAACGACTCTCACTACGCCAAAAACTGATTTTTATCGTATCACTTACCGTACTGCCCTTAGCCTCTGCGCTGCTCTATCTTATCCCGACGCTTGAACCCGCACTGCAATTTGACCTGACACTCCTTGTCATCATAACGCTGAGCATCACCCTCTACCTGATTTTTGCTTATCACCACTATCAGCTACACACTATACGCCGCCTGACAAAGGGGGAGACCGCTTGCTATAAAGAGAATGAGTTTAACCCCATATTCAGCGCATTTCATCAGCAGCGGGTTGCGGTTGAACGCTTGGACGAAAAGAGTAAAAGCGCCAGCGAAGAGCTACACAGTGCGGCACTTGATTTAGCAAAAATGAATGGGCACTCGACTGAAATGATGACCATTCAACAGACTTCGGTGGCTAGCATTTTAAATGAGATGGAGCAGTTAAGCGGTAATATCGATACCATCTCGGGGCTTGCTGACGAAGCCGACAGCACCTCAAAAATGTTGGACACCTATGCGACTGAAGGTGATGACATTGTTAAAACCATGGCGACCGAAATCCAGACGGCCTCTCATTCAATTAATCAATCAACCGAACAGATCAACGGCCTGCTATCACGCTCGCAAGAGATCAGCTCAATCATCGACACCATCAATGATATAGCAAACCAGACTAACCTGCTGGCACTGAATGCAGCCATCGAAGCAGCTCGTGCAGGTGAACATGGCCGTGGCTTCTCTGTGGTTTCTGATGAAGTAAGGCAGTTGGCGCAACGCTCCCAGCAGGCGGCCTCCAAAGTTAATCAACAAATATCCGCTATTCAACAAGATGTGCAGAATGTCAGCAACGGTATGGAGCAGATCATCAACGCCATCAATAACAGTGTTGGGCTCTCTGATTCGACCCACAACGCCCTTCAGTCAATTAAACAAGGGGCGAAATCCACCGTTGCGGCAATGGAAAATATCAGCCTGGCAATTCACCAGCAGAATAGCAGCAGTAGCGAAATCTCCATCAATATCGAAAAAATAAATCAGATGGCTCAACAGACCACCGAAGTGATCCAAGAGGCATCCGAAACAGCCGGCTATCTGGTCAAGTTATCCCGTTCACAAGAGAAGTCACCATGCTGACGCTTACTCTGGTCTCTCTCATTTTATTTTTTATCTCAGTGGCGTGGTTACGCTCTGTGGTGGTTCAACGGCGTTTTTCAGCTCGGCGGCAGGCAGGATTATTGGTTATCCGCCAGCTTTTCCAGTTACTAGAGAGCATTCCCCAGCATCGCGGCATGAGCAATGCGCTACTGAAAGGCAACTCAGCTTTCAAGGAGAAGTGCTATGCGCACCAAAAAAAAATAGGCCGGCAGCTACAGAAAATAAGTAACGATTACCCTGAATTTTCAAGCTCACCCGGTTATCTTGAGGTTAAGAAGGGCTGGCATAAAGTAACTGAAAACTTCTCATCACTCAGTGCTGAGGAGAGCTTCTCCCTGCACACCGCCATTATCTCAAAACTACTTAATCTAATTAGTGATACCGGCAGCCTGAGCAAGCTGGACAACAGTGATGACAAGCAGCTGCATGGACTGCTGGAGATCGGTATCAACATACTCCCCTTTGTTACCGAAGTGCTGGGTCAGGCAAGGGGAATTGGCACTGGAGCCGCAACTCAAGCCCGTCTAAATACACAAAGCCGGAGTAAGTTGGGCTATCTTCATCAAAAGGCCTCACTGGTATGTGATGAGACAATTACCATTTTAAGGCATCAAAAAATCGATAAAAACATGTTGGATTTCACCCAATGCCAGAAAAGTATTGCGCTGTTTTTGAGCACTCTAGACAGGGAATTCCTGAGCGCAAAAAAAATTATGATCAAACCTGATCACTATTTTGCTATTGCCAGTGATGCCATCGGCCTTAGCTTCAAGCAGCTCAACTCACTCATGAAACAACTCAGCAATACCCTCGAAAAAGAGTATGACAACCAATACAAAACACTCTACATCAGTCTATTTTCCACCTTCTTAAGTACCTTGCTTGTAGTCGAGATGTTTATACTGCAACTGGCGGAGTAGCTAAGAGCCGCTACTTGGATCGCTGCGCCATAAACCGCTTCTCCCGCTGTGCCATCCAGCGAAAGTAAGCCAGTGAAAACAGCAGCATCACCAATACATTAATGCCAACAGGGATAAGTAGAAAACTGTAGCCCATTGCAGTAACTGACTCGCCACTAACAATAGGAATCATTGCCGCAGCGCCACCCGGCGGATGCAGGCAACGCAGGTAGCTCATCAAAAAGATAGAGATCGAGACCGCGAGTGCCGCCGCTAAAACCAGATCCCCTATCAACAAACTACAACTCACACCCACAAAGGCAGAGACAAAGTGCCCGCAACAGAAGGCCCACGGCCTTGCCATTTGAGTAGCAGGCACAGCAAAAATCAATACCGCTGATGCGCCCATTGAGGCCATTAAATAGAGGCCAGCCTGATCACCCGCAACCGAGCGACTAATCCACCCCACCATCAAAAGTGCAGTTAACGCCGCCACCGTTGCGATCAGAATCTCAACGTGACGCACTCGGCCCCGCCGCTCGCCCGCGAGCTTCTCAAATATTTTGAGTAATTTTGACACTTACGCCCACCTTGGCAGTAAAAGGTATTTTTATCTTAAAGAGATCTCGTAAAGAGGCCTCAATCAAACCCATTTTAATAAATATAGAAACGAGTAATATTTTGCAATAAAAAACGCCTCAACACAGCATGTGTTGAGGCGCTATTATCCGTAGCAGCTGTTCTTAACGGTTTAGCACATCATCCTTTACGCTATTGGCAACTTCAGCAACTTCGGCAATATCGGCATCAGAAACACCCAGTTCTTTCAGTGTAGCGGCCAGATTTTCAACCACCGCAGTAAAATGACCTTCGTTCAGGTTCATATGTTTATGCCCTTCACGCATATCCAGCCCGGTATAGCTATTCGGACCACCAAAAGCCATGGTTAAAAAGGCTTTTTGCTTGGCCGCTTGTGTCTCCATATCAACCGTTGTAAAAAACTGGTTGATACGATCATCTGCCAATACCTTAGCGTAAAAAATATCTACCGCTGCATCTACAGCCGCATTACCACCCAAACGATCAAATAATGAACTCACGTGTTCTCTCCTATAAAGAAAATAGTTTTGTCTCTTACCTTGTGCAGTTAAACATAAATACACTAAAAAAATAACACTTTATTAACGATTATCAGATCGTTATCAAGTTACAACGGTATACGGCAAACTGCTTCACTTGCTTTTGACTAAAACCCTAACCCTCAAATAGAAGTGCGTATACTGTGCAAGAGATTGATTCCACAGTGCTTTACACTCCTACATGAAGATAGGGTAGGAGCCAAGTACTCACCACAGTTAAAAGCGCACTATCGCAGTATAAGCAGACTCTTCTATAGCCTGCAACCCCTATATCAATTACCTCAAGGGCATATTATTTTATTTTGAGGGGCTAATTTTCTCCTGAAAACAGAGTATTAGCCGCACCTAATATAGGCATATGGTGGCAATGTCGCACCAAAAGGGTGTGGAAAAAGTGGCCAAGCCACAAACCAGATACGCTGTGTCGTCATTTACCCCCTTGACCACCACAATGTGAATATGGCGCAAAATTTGCTCAACAATGTTTATCTGTATGTAAAAGGCAATAATAATGTCCAAGATGACAAAAACAACCTGCCCCTATTGTGGTGTTGGCTGCGGAGTGCTGGTAGCAGCGAATGCTGATGGCGGCTACACAGTCCAAGGTGACCCGCTGCACCCCGCTAATTTTGGCAAGCTCTGCTCCAAAGGGTCGGCGTTGGGCGAAACCTTGGGACTGGAGGGGCGGCTGCTCCAGCCCGAAATTGAGGGAATACCCGCCAGCTGGGATCAGGCGCTTGGGGAGGTCGCGGAGAGGTTTTTAGCAACCGTTGAGCAGCACGGCCCTGACGCGGTCGCTTTTTATGTGTCGGGGCAACTCTTGACTGAAGATTACTATGTCGCCAATAAGCTGATCAAAGGTTATATCGGCACAGCCAATATTGATACCAACTCGCGGCTCTGCATGTCCTCTTCTGTCACAGGCCATAAACGCGCTTTTGGGTCAGACACCGTGCCCTGCTGTTATGAAGATCTGGAACGAGCAAAGCTGATTGTACTGGCCGGCACCAATGCAGCCTGGTGTCATCCGGTACTGTTTCAGCGAATCAACCAGGCAAAGCGGGTCAACCCCGATCTGATGGTGGTAGTAATCGACCCCAGAGAGACCCCCAGCTGTGACATTGCCGACCTCCACCTGCCCCTGCGTTCTGGTACCGATACCGTACTGTTTAATGGCTTGCTAAGTTATCTGCAGCGGGATGGTGAAATAAACCACAGTTATTTGAATGCTTATACCGAGGGGTTTGAGACCGCACTCCGCATGGCAGAAAAAACCGCGCCTAGCGTCGACTCCGTGGCACTACGCTGTGGCCTCGAAGTGTCTGTGGTTCAAGCGTTTTATCGACTCTTCTCCCGCACAGAGCGGGTGGTCACTGTCTACTCTCAGGGCATTAATCAATCAACCAGTGGTTCGGATAAGGTCAATGCCATTATCAACTGCCATCTGGCCACCGGGCGTATCGGTCGCCCCGGCATGGGCCCCTTCTCTTTTACTGGCCAACCAAACGCCATGGGAGGGCGCGAAGTAGGCGGGTTGGCCAATATGTTGGCCGCTCATATGGAGATAAAAAACCCCGCGCACCGTACTTTAGTACAAAGCTTCTGGGGCTCACCCGCCATTCCTAAACAAAGCGGCCGCAAGGCGGTAGATATGTTTGATGATATTGCCAAGGGAAAGATCAAGGCTGTATGGATCATGGCCACCAACCCCGCAGCCAGCATGCCCAATGCAGACCACGTTGCAGAAGCGATCAAACAGTGCGAGTTTGTAGTGGTCTCCGATTGCGTTAAGCAGACCGACACCACCCTCCGTGCCAATATTTTATTACCGGCCCAAGGCTGGGGGGAGAAGAGCGGCACCGTTACCAATTCTGAACGACGTATCTCACGCCAGAGAGCTTTTCAGGCGGCTGCCGGTGAAGCAAAACCCGATTGGTGGATAATCTCTGAGGTGGCCAAGCGTATGGGGTATAGCGATGGTTTTAATTATCAACACCCTTACGAAATATTTAACGAACACGCGGCTCTTTCCGGATATAGAAACAACGGAGAGCGTGACTTCGACCTTTCGGCACTGAGCAGTCAAACTCAACAGAGTTACCACCAGCTATCACCCATCCAGTGGCCAGTGAATCAACAGCAGCCTGCGGGGAGTGCTCGCATGTTTAGTGATGGCCATTTTTTCACGCCATCAGGCAAGGCACAGTTTCAAGCCATTGAGCCACGGCTACCCGCACACATGCCCTGTGACAGCTTTCCCTTTATTCTGAATACTGGGCGGGTACGCGACCAGTGGCACACCATGACCCGCACTGGAAAGGCGCCACGGCTATCTGAGCATAGCCCCGAACCCTACATCGCCATTCATCCTGATGATGCCGTGGCGCTCTCTATCAATGAGGATGCGTTAGCCACGGTGACCAGCCGCTGGGGTGAGATGATCGGGCGAGTACGCTTGGACAACGGCCAGCGCCGTGGTGAATTGTTTGCGCCGATGCACTGGAGCGAGCAGTTTTCCAGCAGGGGAAAAGCCTCCGCAGTGGTCAATCCTGCGGTAGACCCGCTTTCGGGCCAACCTGAGTTTAAACATACGCCGGTGCAGCTTAAGCCTTACCAAACCGCATGGCACGGCTTTATCCTTTCGCGCCGCGCATTAAAACTGGAAGGGGTCTGTTACTGGGCAAGGGCAACCGGCAATAACCACTATCGATACGAAGTGGCGGGTGAGCAACGCTCCAAAGATCTCCC
The DNA here is from genome assembly GCA_021647245.1 of Gammaproteobacteria bacterium. Classification (NCBI taxonomy): domain Bacteria; kingdom Pseudomonadati; phylum Pseudomonadota; class Gammaproteobacteria; species Gammaproteobacteria bacterium. Next base: position 99,558 of record JAKIVC010000002.1, on the reverse strand, counting down.
CGCATGGGCGAGAAGTTATCTTTGCACCTCAAATAATGATGTCAACTGGGTCGAACTGCTGGATAACGGCGCAAACACCTATCGAGGTATTCGTATGACAGGAGATCAAGTGGAGAGCTGTATTTTCATCGCCCCGGACAAAGCGCTGCCACCCCGCAGTTGGCTCGCCTCACTTTTTGAAAAAGAGGTGCTGGATAATGATGAGCGCCGTGCACTGCTCACTGGAAAGCCACCGGTCGGCCAGGTTGATACCGGGCGTGTGGTCTGCGCCTGTTTCAAGGTAGGTGAAAACAGTATTCGAGAGGCGATCCAAAAACATGGCTTGAAAAGTGTGGAAGAGATTGGTAGCTATCTGAATGCCGGCACAAATTGTGGCTCATGTGTGCCGGAGTTAAAAAAGTTGCTGGGTTAATCACAGCCCTGCAGGCTATTGATCCAATCAGCCATCACTTGAACCGCTTCGGGGTCGGTTTGCTCTCGCCCGATAGGTGGCATTTGAATGCTCCCCATAGAGGCGAGTCGCTGCTGAATAGTGGCGTTATCAGCATTGCCGGGGTCGATCAGCAACCCTCCGGTGGGGCTGGTCGGCTCTGCTGCAGCGATACCACAAACATTGTTTACAAACGATGAGGTGTAACGAAGATCAAAGCCACCTTGCGGTGCGCCAGTGCGGTGACAGCCCGAGCAGTTACTGTGCAAATAGCTTCTGGCTCGCTGCTCTAATGGTGCGTCGCTATCGTCAATTGCATAGAGCCGATCCACCTTATAATCCGCCAGCAACGGTGCCGAGAGGTAATTTAATCGAACCAAAGCATCGAGATAGTTCTCTTCTGTGCCATCCGTATAGTAAAGGGGGTAATTGAGTTGTAGAGTATCCGGCCCTAATAACACCCGAGCGGCATCCGTATGGCACTCCATACACTCTTCGCGGCTCGGGAAATAGTGGCTGACCGGTGTGGTGATGCTATTTGAGCCAACCAGCAGGGTACCGTCACTCTGTGACTCATCCCACTGATAGGCGTAGCCACCCCAACCATCATTGGCATGGTTCATCAGCAAGCGGGTCTCAACGATACGGCTGCCACTATAGAAGTGTTTGATCACCACCGCGCCTACCGGAAAGTTGAAATCACCATTTTTAGTGCCATTACTGGCAACAATTGAAGATTCGTCCACCGTTAAGCTGATGGTCGTGCCATCCGGCACTGCAAAATAACGCCCTTTGCTCTCACCATCGGACCACAACACGCTATTGACGGTGTAGGGGATCACCCCACCCGCCATTATCTGGTTGCTAACATCTGTAAAACAGCCTGTGGTGGAGAGCCGGGTCGCGGTATCGATAGCATCCGCCGGAGCAAGGCAGCTACGGTTACTCTCTCGAGCGACTATTTTTTCAACACGCTCTGGTTCACTGGATGATGCCGGGGTATCTCCACCACAGCCGGACAACATAGGAAACAGCGCAGCCACTACTAAATATCGGAACATCTCATTCACCTCAGGAGCAAGATAATTAACTTACCTTGCCCCCATAGGCCTCGCAATGCGCTTTTATCAGAAAAGAGAAGGGGTCGACAATTTTTGCTGTTTTTTGTCCGTGGTAAAACTCGGCTAGGAGGCTGTCGGGCTTAGGTAATCGTAGCGAGGGAAAGCCATTTTGAGTCCATTTTTTTGGTCGTTTGAGGCGAATATTGGGCATATTCAACGAAAAGGATCAGAGAAATGGGCCAGAATGGCTTTTCCGCAGTAGATTCACCCTAAGTCCGACCTCCTCCTAAAATTTCATCTGCCCCATCAACCACAGCTTTCTGGTATCCGTACCACTATCACCCGCAGAGTAATCTGCATACTTTAGTAGCGCAGTGTAGTGGCCTGCAAACTTTTTAGCGGCAAGCAGGTTGATCTCCGAGCCATGGTCGGCACTGCCGGTATCTGCGGAGTAGTCGTGGTAGACGGCTAACAGCTTTACCCCTTCAATTTGGGTGGTAACGGAGAGATAAATATCCTGCAGGCCATCGGTAGGCGTGGTTAAAAAGGCATCTGCCCAGCCATTAAAGGCGTGTTTCGTGGCTAAGGGCGTGCTGAATGAAGCGTCATTTGCACCCTTACCATCCCCCAACACTTCGTAGCCCAGCTTGATACCCACACCACTGAATTCTGCGCCTAATTCAGCCAACAGGTATTGGGCATCAATATTAGTGCCCTCGGCATAATCCGACTGCTTCGCATACTCAAGCGTATATTTTACCTTGGCTTCTGCTACATCTGTCGCCCCGGAAAACCGTAAACCCAGGATTGAATTTGAGGCCGAAGGCACATCATCCTGCTCAATAACATAGGAGTAACCGGTTATTTTTCCGGCACTAAAGCCAGTATATGATGCGTTAAAGATATACGCGGAAGTATCGTACTCACCCCCGAGGATTGTATTAACCCCGTCCACGTAAGCATAAACAAGTGAGGTATCCGCAACGGAATCTACCGTAAAGACAATGGCATTAAATGTCTGCTCATTTTGGCGCCACCCAACGTTGCCCACAAAACGGGCATTATCCAGAATAACCCGCTGGCGACCTGCGGTAATCGCGTGACCACCCGAAACATACTTCAAATAGAGCTGATTAACCTCGGTGCCTTCCGGATCAGCCACCACTGACTCTGTTTTGGCCGGGTTACTGGGCATCGGCTCATAATCATCATTCAGCGCGGTAACATTTTCAAACTCCATAAAACCAGTCAATCCCTTGTAGTCCGCTGTTCGATAACCCAGCCGACTGCGCAATGTGAGTGCATTTGCATCATTTAGGGCGTTATCTTGAGTCACCGTCTCCATTCGCAGACGAAAATCACCGCTGACCTCACCCCCTTTAATCGCTTCAGTGATTCCAGATGCCGATGCTGCCGAGCCTGCAACCATTAGGGTAGCGCCGCTAATGACACAAACACCCCACTTCATTTTTTTAGCAAAAAAGCTCATCATATTTCCCCATACCGTCATAAGAGGTGTTTCTTTTGCAATAATCGATCCGCTATCAACATTGGTGTGCTGACAATTACCCAGCGGTAATTGGAATCACCTTATCGGCCACCTTTTTGTACTCTTCAATTTCATGAAAATTGAGGTAGCGATAGGTATCAGCCGCCAGTGGCTCTATAGTTTTGACCGCTTCATGATACTCAGCAACCGTGGGGATCTTGCCCATCTGCGCACAAACCGCCGCCAGCTCAGCCGACCCCAGGTAGACCATGGCATCCTTACCCAAGCGATTTGGAAAGTTTCGGGTTGAGGTGGACATCACCACTGCGCTGTCTGCTACGCGGGCCTGATTACCCATGCAGAGTGAGCAGCCAGGCATTTCAGTGCGGGCTCCCGCTTTGCCGTAGATGCTGTAGTAGCCCTCTTCCGTTAGTTGATGCTCGTCCATTTTAGTGGGTGGTGCGATCCACAGGCGGGTGGGAACTGCGCCACCAAAGGCTTCAAGCACTTTACCCGCTGCGCGGAAATGGCCAATATTAGTCATACACGAACCGATGAAGACCTCATCAATTTTCTCGCCCGCCACTTCTGAGAGCAACTTAACGTCATCAGGATCATTGGGACAGCAGAGAATCGGCTCTTTTATCTCGGCCAAATCAATCTCGATAATTTCTGCATATTCAGCATCACCATCCCCCTCCAGCAATACCGGGTTTTCCAGCCACTGCTCCATTGATTCAACACGGCGGCTGAGGGTTTTGGCATCCGCATAGTCATTGGCGATCATCCACTTTAACAGTGTGATGTTGGATTTAAGGTATTCGATGATCGGTGCTTGATCCAGTTTAACTGTACAACCGGCCGCAGAGCGTTCGGCTGATGCATCGGATAGCTCAAAGGCTTGTTCAACCTTCATCTGCTCCAAACCCTCAATCTCCAGAATGCGACCCGAGAAAATATTTTTCTTGCCCGTTTTCTCTACCGTCAGCAAACCTTGCTGAATCGCTGCCAATGGAATCGCGTTGACCAGGTCACGCAGGGTAATGCCTGGTTGCATCTTGCCCTTAAAACGCACCAGAACCGACTCGGGCATATCCAGCGGCATAACGCCCAATGCAGCGGCAAAGGCCACCAATCCAGAGCCTGCAGGAAAGCTGATACCCATTGGAAAGCGGGTGTGGGAATCACCCCCGGTCCCCACCGTGTCGGGTAACAACATCCGATTTAACCAGGAGTGGATCACCCCATCCCCAGGTCGTAGCGCAACACCACCACGGTTGTTGAAGAAGCTGGGGAGGGTGTGTTGCAGGCTAATATCAACCGGCTTGGGGTAGGCGGCTGTGTGGCAAAACGATTGCATCACCAAGTCAGCAGAGAAACCGAGACATGCCAGCTCTTTCAGCTCATCTCGGGTCATCGCGCCGGTGGTATCCTGTGAGCCAACCGTTGTTATACGCGGCTCACAATAGGTGCCCGGGCGGATACCCTCAACACTACACGCCTTGCCGACTATCTTCTGCGCCAGAGTATAACCTTTCCCTGTCTCTGCGGCGGGTGTTGGCCGGGTGAAGAGTGTCGATGCCGACAAGTCCAGTGCTTCTCGGGTTTTATCGGTTAGCGATCGACCAATAATCAGCGGGATACGACCCCCTGCTCGCACTTCATCAGCCATCGTGGCTGGCTTAAGATCAAAGCGGGAGATCACCTCTCCTGCTTCATTTTCAATCACGCCCTGATAGGGTTTGATGGTAATCACATCACCCATATTCAATTGTGCGACATCGCATTCAATCGGCAATGCGCCCGAGTCTTCTGCCGTATTAAAGAAAATGGGGGCTATCTTGCCACCCAGTATCACTCCACCCTGGCGCTTGTTAGGTACGAAGGGGATATTATTTCCCATATGCCACAGCACCGAGTTGATGGCTGATTTACGGGAAGAGCCGGTTCCAACCACATCGCCCACATAGGCGAGTGGATTACCCTTGGCTTTCAGTTCGGCAATCTTCTCCATTGCATCGGGCATTTTGGCCACCAGCATGGTCTTGGCATGGAGCGGAATATCCGGGCGACTCCACGCTTCTGAGGCGGGGGAGAGGTCATCTGTATTGGTTTCACCAGGCACTTTGAAGACGGTGACTTGAATCTCTTTTGGCATCTCAGGTTTGTTGGTGAACCACTCAGCATTGGCCCAGGAATCCGCGACCTGCTTGGCATAACCGTTACCCGCCTTGGCCTTGGCGATCACATCGTTAAAAGCATCAAACATCAGCAGTGTTTTTGAGAGTGCGGTGACCGCAATCGGTGCAATCGCATCCTTATCCAGTGCTGCAATTAATGCCTCGATGTTGTAACCACCCAGCATAGTGCCTAACAACTCAGTGGCACGGGCGGCATCAATTAACGGTGAAACGGCATCGCCCGTTGTAATGGCTGCAAGGAAGGCCGCTTTGACGTAAGCAGCATCATCTACACCGGCAGGCACACGCTCTACCAGCAGTTCCACCAAAAATGCTTCTTTGCCCACGGGTGGTTGTTTAATCAATTCCACGAGTGCGGCTGTTTGCTCCGCATTCAGTGCCAAGGGGGGCAAGCCATCTGCTTCACGTTCAGCAACGTGTTGATTATATGCTTCGATCATTTATTCACCTTGAGTCTTTAAGATATACGCAGGTCGGGTATTCTACATGAAATTAGAGGAGGCTGCTGACCGCCGCATGGCAAGGAGTCAGCGCGGAAAGCGGGGGGGGATAACAAGGTTTATTCAGGCATGTTACTCATATTTCTACCATAGAAGATCTCCAGCATTTCACGCTTGAGGCTATGGTGGATAATCGTCAGCTCCTCCTTACTGAAATCTTCTATCGCCGAAGCAAACAGATAACGGGGCAGCAGCATCTCTTTAAGCATCATCTTGGTATGGAAAATATTTTCCTGATAGACATTCACATCAATCATTTCGTACAGCTCTTTGGTATCTTCCGCAATGAAGTTCTGGATGGAGTTAATGCCGTGATCGATAAAGTGTTTGTGGCCATCAATATCACGGGTAAAGCCGCGCACCCGATAATCCATAGTCACCATGTCGGAGTCAAAACTGTGAATCAGGTAGTTCAACGCCTTCAGCGGTGAGATGCGGCCACAGGTCGAGACATCAATATCAGCTCGAAAGGTTGAGATGCCATTATCAGGGTGGCTCTCGGGGTAGGTGTGTACGGTAATGTGTGATTTATCCAAGTGAGCAACGACCGTCTTGGGCAGCGGGCCAGGGGCCTCGCTGTTCTGTAAGTCCGATAGGTCTGACTCCTCAGAGACCAACAGCGTGACGCTGGCACCCTGCGGTTCATAATCCTGGCGGGCAATGTTCAGCACATTAGCGCCAATGATACGGGTCACCTCTGTGAGAATATGAGTCAAGCGTTCAGCATTGTACTCTTCATCGATATACTCAATGTAAGCGCGGCGTTCCTGCGACGTTTTGGCATAACAGATATCATAAATATTGAAGCTCAGGGTTTTGGTTAGGTTGTTAAAACCATGTAGTTTCAACTTCTTCATTGACTCGGCCAATCGTCTATCCTCATAAATGCCAACAACACAATAAGAGCCGCTAAACAGGGTCAAGACTGCCCAGACCTACGGCTATGACCGCCCTTTGATTCTATGAAATAGGCGGGTGATATATGATCTGCACAGTATTACCGTCAGGGTCGAAGCAGTAAAAGCTATGGGCACCATCCCGATGCTGGCGCGGGGTGGTTTTCATCTTGACATCGTGTGCCAGCAGATAGTCATACCACACCTGTACCTGCTCGGGAGATTCAATAATAAAGCCGATGTGATCCAGCCGCTGAAAGCCACTCATATCGACATTTTTTGCGCGGTGTAACGCCAGGTTATCGTTGCCACTGGTCAGGTAGAGGTTATCCGGATCGGGCCGCCACTCCAGCTTCATGCCCATTAACTCAGTGTAAAACTGTTCACACGCTTCGAAGTTTTCCAGAAAAAGTGCCACATGGCGCATTCCCCCTGTGGGCTTCGGACGAACGGGTAACTCACTCATCAACACCACCTCGTATTTGATAGTCGTGGCTTATTTTAGCGGTTTTTCCCAACATGATGGAGGCCGAACAATATTTTTCTGCCGAGAGCGAGACCGCCCGCGCCACCTGCTTCTCTTTAAGCCCTTCACCCGACACAATAAAGTGTATGTGTATTTGAGTGAATACCTTGGGCTCATCATCAGCCCGTTGCGCTGTGATTTCGGCAATACAGTCAGTTATCGGCTGGCGCGATTTCTTCAAGATACTCACCACGTCAAAACTGGCGCAGCCGCCCATTCCCAGCAGCAGCATCTCCATGGGGCGTACACCCAGGTTGCGGCCACCACTCTCGGGTGGGCCATCCATTACAACCGCATGCCCGCTACCTGACTCGCCCAGAAAAGTGGCATCTTCTACCCATTTAATCCGCGCCTTCATTCACTGATAATCCTGATACGTTGGAAAACCTGAAGCTTACCACAACACTTAAAAAAATTAATATTAATCGAGATGATGACCAGCGACGGAAAGAGAGAAATTATGAACTATCTGCGCGGTAACGGCTCTTTTGTTTATCTTATCGAGACCTTTCATTCATCGATTGCAGCTAACGGGGTTTAATGTGTTAAATATGGCCCAGCACACAACGCCTATATAGGCTCTATATTAAATAGATTAATTATTCCAGCTGTCATCTAAATCGTTCTATAATCAAGAGATAGGCCATAATCAAAAGGTGCTGATATGAAATTTACCCCGCCACAGCCGGATGCTGTTATTGAGCTTTTTCTCAGTCACTGCCACCGTCGCAAGCACGCTGCTAAGAGCACGATTATCCACGCGGGTGACACCCCTGAGACCCTCTACTACATTACTGAAGGCTCGGTCGCGGTGTATATAGAAGATGAGGATGGGCGCGAGATTGTGCTCGCCTATCTTAATGCGGGTGATTTCTTTGGTGAAATGGGGCTGTTTGATAAAGAGTCACAAGGGCGCAGCGCCATCATTCGTGCACGGGTAAGTTGTGAGTTGGCAGAGATTGGCTACGATAAATTTCGTCGACTTATCCAGGAGCACCCCGAGATCATGTTTTCCCTCGCCAGCCAGATGGCGCTCAGGCTACGCAACACCAGCCTTAAAGTAGGCCATCTTGCCTTTATGGATGTGACCGGACGGGTTGCCCGTACCCTGCTCGACCTGAGTAAGCAGCCGGATGCCATGACCCACCCCGATGGCATGCAGATCAAAATAACCCGTCAGGAGTTAGGACGCATTGCAGGGTGTTCGCGGGAGATGGTAGGCAAAGTATTAAAAAATCTGGAGGAGCAGGGGTTGATCACCGCTCGCGGGAAAACCATGGTTATTCGCGGTACACGCTGATCTGATCACACACCGTGGACTGCCAGCTACTCACTGGGAGAGTAGTGACTCAATTAACGCAAAAGACTCTGCACTATCCCACTCACGCTGGCCCACAACCTTTGCAATCAACTGCCCTTCACGGTCAATCAATAGACTGTGTGGCAGCCCGCTCACTTGATAAAGGTCACCTACCGCATAGTCTGGGTCGAGTAAAATCGGATAGGTTAATCTCAATATCTCAACAAATTTGGCAACCCGGCGCTCCATTCCCTCATCAACAGATATCGCCACTACCACTAGGCCATCCTCACCATAGCGTTGCCAAAGCCGTTCCATTCCCGGCATTTCGTCCCGACAAGGGGCACACCAGGTTGCCCAGAAGTTGAGCATCACCACCTTGCCCTGCCACTGCGCCAAGGCATGAATTTCACCCTCAAGGTCCGGCAAGATAAAGGCCGTTGCTGCTCCCGACACCGGTTCCGCACCAAATGTTGCCAGAGGGTCAGCCTGCAACGGAAAGCTCAGAAGCAGCAACAGGCCAGCTGAAGCCAAATATTTAATCATCTACATACCACTGCAAATACTCTTTTATTGCGGTAATTTCGTCCTCATCCAGCGGCTCAATATCCGCTTGTTGCATACGAATTTGCATGGTGTTGATTACCCGGTGCCACTGCCGATGATTCAACATATCGGGTGCAGGCAGTTGGTGACAAATACTGCATCGAGCCTCAAAAAGCTGCTGGCCATTTAATTCGACCGATTCAGAATAAGCCAGCTTGGTGAGCAAAAATAGCGCGATGAGTAACCACACTCTCATGGCAGCTCCCCCAATACCTGACCCAGTTGACGACCATCACTATAGCCTTGGTTCATAAGCACAATACCACTGTTATTAATCACAACCGTACTCCCCATGGTGCCTTCATAAAGAAATTCAATCTCCCGGTTTACATCAACCAGCACTCTCATATCGCCATAACCACTGGCAAGTTGTGTATTACGTGCAGCCTCCAGCGAGCCGCTCACATAATCCACCAGGAAAAATTGCACATTGGGGTAGTTGCTCACATAAGTCGCACGCAGATGGCTCATATGCTCATCACAAATAGGACACCACATGGTGAAATAGAGCACCACTGCATCATAGGTTTGTAAATCAGAAGAGAGTGTGTGGGCGGTGTTTAGTGTTGTTGAGCCTGCCGTAAAGTCAGGGGCAATTTGCCCTACTTGATTGCCAATAATACCGGTCTGAACCACAGGCCGCTCATCGCTATCCGATGGATTCAGGTCATCTTGGCAGGCACTTAACAGCAACAGCATGAGTAGGCCAACAAGTTTAACGAAGAACATGGCTCACCCCCAGTGTCACCACATTGGTAACGGGAAAACTCTCACCATAACCATCCCGCTTAGGGCTGTGGCTCAAGGTTAGTTTAAAGACCCAGTCCCGATCCATACTGGCATAAGCTGCTGTTGCGGATAGCGTCTGCTTCTCCATTCCGGTGGTAGTATCTGTAATGCCATCAATTTCACCTTGGCTCTCTTGTAAATAAGCATAAGAGAGGGTGTAGCTCAGGGTATCCATATTATCAAGAAACTGGGTATACCCCCCAGAGAGCGAGCCTGAAAAGCGGTCACCCAACTGCTTATCATACGGCGCCACATAGCGGCCATATTCACGATTAACCGGACGCTCTATATACTTTCCGTAAGAGAGTGCCAGTGTCGCATTCCAGGGGTAGATGGTCTTATCCAACAGCAGATTGGCATCCACACGATAAAAACCCCGACCGGTAATATCAAAGCTATTCTCCACATTGTCATAAGGAGAGACACCCGTGGGGAGTGTCATGGATAACCCGTAGTAACTGGCGGGTATCCAATCCTCCGGCTTTTTTATTTTCCAGACACAGGTGATATTCTCAAATCCTTCATACCAAAGGTTAATGGTGGTATCCCCCATCCCTTGGGTTTCGGATGAGACACCGCTGTATTGGTTATCATTCCAGACATAAGGGGTGACAACACTCGCCTGCCAGCGTTTACCCAAGCGGTGGGCATAGCCAACATTAAAACGATACTGTTTCAAGCGAGAGCCCACAGGGTCTTCGGTATACTCCCCCTCTCTATTCCAATAGCCATCGTAGTTTTCCATGGAAAACGAAAGGTCGACCATCCCCGTAGCAAATTTGGGCATAACCAAGGCAGAAGAGGAGCCACCGCCACAGCATGATGCCGCAGATAAAGGCTGAGAAAGGGTAAGGGCCGCCACTGCAAAGAGGGCGGCCTTTGTTGAGAGATTAGCCATGGAAAACCTTAAAACATTAATTCAGGGTAGTTGTAAAAATTGCGTAATCGTTACTACCATCCAGTGCCGGCACACTACCATTGGCTGTTTTCTGTTCACCATTGACATGCAGGCGCATATAGAACGTGTTTTCAACACCATCGACTAAACCCGGTGCGTTATCAACAGACCAATAACCCGCGCCCTCTTCTGTCATAGGTGACCAGCTAGCGCCATCCACTGAAAATTCTGCGTTAATTGAGCTGACAGTAAAACTAGCCATATTAAAACTAGCACCTGTGTAGAGCGCTGGAAATGAGTCCATACTCTCTTTTACCGCAATAAACAGGCGCACTTTGTGGCCTGAAATGGAGCCTGCTGCAATACTGTCTTTAAACAGGAGGTACTTCCGTGCCGAGGTGGGACTCATAACAAAATCGCTGTAGGTAGGAACAGTCAAACCGGCATCATCCACCACAGTGCCCGTTGATTGAGCCATCAAACTGCGCTTACCATTGCCGTTCATGCCCATACCAACACCCGGGTAAAAGCTGACCATTTCATTATTATCAGTGGTAACCATCAACTCCCAATAGCCCATCGACATACCGTTCATAACCGAAGGCATCAGGTAGAAAATAGTACAATCATAAACACCTGCTGTTGCCGATTCACTACAACCATCCACTGGTGTGGCATGCATTTTTGTCGCCATATACATTTTTGCCTGTAGTATTAAGTTCAATCCGCCCTGCGCCAGCTGCCCAGTGGCCGCATCTGTAACCACAATTTTGAATGTGGTTTTCCCCTCCATTGCCGGCATCATGCCCGGCTGATATTCGAAGCGGTAACTTTCACTGCTGGCCACTTTAGCAAAGGGCAATACGCCTATTTGACTGGCATTTAAACTGGTTGCATTGCGCCCCCCCCGATGAAACCCCTCCAGTGCCATCGCAAACTGATGCTGAATATGCAATTGCAATGGTATGTTGACAGGTGCCGGGAGAATAACCGCACCCGATGTACTCTGCCCGTCAAGCTCACCATCTGACAAATCCAGTGCCAACGCCTCCAGCAAGGCAAACTGATCAGTGGCGCTCATCCCCAAATCCTGGGCTAATTGGCTGAAACTGGCGGCACGCAGTCCCGCCAACATTTGCTGGTCGGTCGCATCGGCCGCCGGTGCGGTCGCATCCGTTGGTGCCACAGTATAATCAGGCTGATAACCAAAGGCACTCTCAAAAGCCGCCTGCGCCTCTACATAGCCTTGACCATGTTGCATAATCAACTGGTGCATAATCGTAGAAGAGGGTGTCGCGTGTACTTCACTACCCGCCGCAAGGCTATCTGCCGCGACATAAACAGACATTTGACCTGCGCTGACATTAGCCTCACCCGTCGCCTCATCTGTAAACGTGCCGCCACTGCTGATAAAGCTAAGGTCACTGGCAAGGTGTGCATCAGGAATTGTGATTTGATAATGCCCATCTGCCCCACTCGTCACCGGACCTGCCACCCGATTACCATTCAGGTCAAACACAGATATCGAAGCAGCACTCACCGGGGCGGCAAAAATAGAGCCCTCGATTGCTGCACCCTCAACGGTATTATCATCTGATGAGCTATTACAGCCACTCAATGCCACAGCACCACTCAGCAGCAGTGCCGACCATAAAATATTACGCTTATTATGAATAGCCATGGAGACTCCTATAATTTAGTCAATAAACCGGGTAGGGAACAGTTAATGACAAAATTGTATTGGAATCCCGGCATAGAAAGAATGCGACATGTTGTCGCAGGGGAGTGGACGCTGGGGTCAGAGTAAAGTAACGTTTACTCTGACCCCAGTGTGCAATTAGGTAATATTTTGAGTATTAAGATACTCAATTACTGCTTTGTCATCGCCCCGAAAGGTGATGCGCTCGGCTTTTTTCTGTAACTGATAGTCATACATTGGGTCGTAGTAATCGTTAAGTAATCGCTGAATCCACTCGCGGTGAGCCGATGTTTCACCCCGTTGTTGCTGGTCAGAAATCGCACCACTCATCACGGCATCAAGCAGTCCGTAACGCTCTCCACCTAAGCGACGTTTAACCCGTCCAAGTGCCTGGCGCAGGTTTTCTGACCAGGTGGTAAAGCCGTGCTCGTCGCCCAGTAGCTGCTGATATTCAGAGAGCGCTGCCGTAATATATTCATCGAATACGATATCGACCCGTTGCGCTAGTGGAATTTCCAGTACCACGATGGGTGCCGCCACCATGCGCTCAATCAGTGAGTGGGGCAGGTTGCGTGAGCCGATATTGCTCCCTTCATCTTCAAGCAGCAGTTGGGGCGCTGCTTCAGCGGCTAATATGATTTTTTTCAGCAGCTCAACTGAAAGCCGGTTCTCCACATCGATCTGGCTCGGTTGTGGCGTGGCGTGACGACCAAATGCTGAACCACGATGATGATAGACGCCTTCCAAGTCGATGCTGTTATTGATTTTCTTTAGTAGCAGTGTCTTGCCTGTGCCAGTGCGTCCACTGAGGATGGTCGGCTGTATCTGCGCAATGGAGCGCTCTAGCTCATCGAGCAAATAACGGCGCAGTGTTTTGTAGCCACCGTGTACTCGTGGGTAGACGATGCCGCTCTCTTCATAGATCCAGCGCTGGGTTATTTGTGAGCGTAGTCCGCCACGAAAGCAGTACAAAACACCCTGTGGATTCTCTTCTACAAACCGCAGCCACCGCTCCAGGCGCTGCTGTTTTACCTCGCCGGTTACTAGCTCATGACCCAGCGCAATCGCCTGTTGCTGGCCTTGTTCTTTATAGCAAATACCCACTAACTTGCGCTCTTCATCGTTCATTAACGGTAGGTTTATCGCATTTTGAAAGCGTCCCTGCTCAAACTCCTGCGGGGCTCGCAGGTCGATCATCGGTACTTCATCTAAAAAAAGCGCTGAATAGTCGTCAACCTGTGGAAGCTCCATCATATAATCTCCACCAGAGCATGATTCGCGACGGGGGTGCTCAACTGGCCTATCGGACTCAATGACATTCCTAGCGCTTCGGTTAATGCTAAAAATTCAGCTTCGCCCTCGGCTGCAACAGCCACCAAGAGGCCGCCTGAGGTTTGTGGGTCACACAAAATCATCTGTTGCTGTTCACTCATGCCACCAATATGGTGACCATAGCTTTCAAAATTTCGTAGCGTGCCGCCTGGAGTACACCCTAGCGCCAGATAGTATTCAACCTCCGGTAGCGTCGGCACGGCATCAAAGATCAGTTGCGCCTGTAAATGACTCCCCAGACACAACTCTGTGAGGTGCCCCATCAGGCCAAACCCCGTCACATCCGTCATCGCCTTGACCGCCGGGAGCTTAGCAAACTGAGTACCGGCACTGTTAAGCTGGCACATCGCTTCGGGGCCGATCCGGCGGTGTGCTGGCTTAAGGCACTTTTTTTTCTGTGCAGTGGTCAAAATACCGATACCAAGTGGCTTGGTCAGATAGAGTTTGCAGCCCGCCTCTGCTTGGCTGTTGCGCTTCAGGTGGCGATTTTCCACCTGCCCGGTTACTGCCAACCCAAAAATGGGTTCGGGTGAGTCAATGGAGTGCCCTCCCGCCAGTGGTATACCGGCCAGTGCGCAGGCGCGACGGCCACCCTCAATAACCTGTGAGGCAACATCAGCTCCTAATGTCTCAATCGGCCAGCCAAAAATAGAGATGGCCATCAACGGCGTGCCGCCCATGGCATAAACATCACTGATCGCATTGGTCGCCGCAATTTGCCCAAACTCGAAGGGGTCATCCACAATCGGCATGAAGAAGTCAGTGGTTGATATGACCGAACTGCCATTACCCAAATCGAATACCGCCGCATCATCCTTGGTGTCGTAGCCCACCAACAATTTTGGAAAGGTGGGGTTAGGTGTTGTGCTTTTGAGAATATCATCCAGCAACTTAGGTGATATTTTACAGCCACAACCGGCACCATGGCTATATTCAGTCATACGAATGGTATCTGGCAAGGTATCGCGATTTTGCATAGGGTGCACATCACTTATAGATTAAGTTATGCACAATATAACCGATTGCCCCCCTTCATTGCGAGAGCGCTATCCACACGCCAGGAGGCTGTCGGACTTAGGGTGAGTCTACTGCGGAAGGGAGGGGTTATTGATTATTAGGCTCACTCTTCTCTTTGTCGAGGGGGGCGCAAATAATTTCATTGATCTCATTGAGTTCGCTGAGCTGTTTATCTAGGCCACGCTGTTCGTCAGCCAGCTCGTTCAGCTTGCTCTCTAATGTCTCTTTGGAGTCTTTTACTCGATTCAGGTTACTGAGCCGCTTATCCATTACCCGCTTGCGCTCTTTTATCTCCGTTGCGATAGGAGCCAAGGCACTTTTTGACCACAGCCTAGACTCTTCATTCGCTTTATAAAAAACATCACGGGCATGGCTCACCACCGAGACAAAGAAACGCTTAATAACAAAGCTCTGTTCGGTCATGGTCATGGTTGAGCTGGTTCGGTACTCCTCGGAGCGCTTGAGTAGTCGCTCCATACGCAGCACATAAACCTGGTTGGAAAACAGCGTTGGGCGAATGTTTGGCAAGCCAAACTCTTCATGGAAGCGCTTGTAAGATGTCTTGACCAAATCATTGGCTTGCTCGCCAAGGTAGTTCACCTGCGACATGATCTGCATCATATTTTCAAAGAAGAACATCATTGATTTACGCAAGCCGCCGGTTGTCCAGGTGCCTTGCATCTCATTGCGAGCCTCATCAATCACCCTATCGAGGACTTTAAGGTCAACGTATTCCAGGATCTCTTTGATTTTGCTGTTAAGCAGATTACGGCTGGTGTGGTAGTTGTCGACTCTCACCTTATAGGCGATTGCTTCAGCATGGGTGGTCTTGATCAAGTGGCTGATCATCGCCTCATTTTTGTTGCCGATCCCTTGCAGTTCGCCCAGCTGCTCTTGCACTGAATTATGTCGCGCCTGGATAATATTTAGCGTTGACTCCACCATAGTGCCCACTTCGTCGATAACCCGATCACGAATAATGGTCTGCTTTTCCGGTAAAACAGTATCCGAAAGCATATTTTCAATCGATGCAATGCCACTCTTTTCCAGCAGCTCTGGGTTATTTTTCACGCGCCCCAGCAACCCCTTGTGGGCCGAGACAGGGAATATTGAGTCGGGGGAGACATTCAATGTTTTAGCGGTATTTTGGCACTGGCTGTCGATATTGGCGGCCACTTGCTCATCATCCAGCAACTCATCCCATAATGTGTCAATTTTATTGAGCACCACCATCAGGTTTGAATGATTACTGCCACGGCTAAAACTGCTCACATGCTGATCCCACACTTCCATATCAGAGCGGGTTACACCGGTGTCAGCACCCAAAACAAACATGATTGCATGTGCATTGGGTAACATATCCATGGTCAATTCTGGCTCTGTACCCAGCGCGTTCAAGCCGGGTGTATCCAGGATCACTAGTCCCTCTTTTAACAGCGGGTGGGGGAAGCTGATCAGGGCATGCCGCCACATGGGGATCTCAACCTCCGACTCTTCATTATCCACCAGTGTTTCGTCGTAGAGGCCGAGTTTAATCGCCTCCTTCACGCTCACCTTTTTAACCTTTATAACCTCTTTAAAGCTCTCTGCCATCTTTTCTGGTGAAGAGATATCAAGGTGTAACGTTGTCCAGTAACTCAGATCCTGTTTATGTTCATTGATGCTGCTGTCGTCTAGGCGTGTCTCTATTGGCAGTAACCGAATGTAAGCATCCGTACTCTCATGGTCGTAAAATAGCTCGGTTGGGCACATCGTGGTACGACCTGCCTCAGATGGCAGTAGTCGGCGTTTGTAATCTGCAAAGAAAATAGCATTTATTAATTCGGTTTTCCCCCGGGAAAACTCTGCGACAAAGGCCACAACAATACGATCATCATGCAACTTGGCAATCATATCGTCGATGCGGATTTCCTGCTCTACGCTGTCAAGTTCAGCATCCTTAAGAACCTGTTCATAAGCTTTAAGCTTATGGACGACGTCATCTTTCCATTGGTTATAGCAGTGTAATCTCTCTGATAAAGTATTGGTTTCCATCACTTTCCATATCCGCCTGGGGAAGAAGGCCAGTTGCCTTTTTACATTTACATCACAGTGTATCGGTCTGTATTTACTGGGTATTAACAGAATTTATTTTTACCGTGCAGATAATGGCCTATCAAGCGATTAAGCTGCGGATAATAATCGCAGTGCAACATCATTGAGTGGCGCCACCAATAACATTGTTATCAACTGTATCACAATGATCACCAGCAACGGTGAAAGATCCAGCCCTGACATGGCGGGTAGCAGGCGCCGGGCTGGCCGCATCAACGGCTCATTCAGTGCATGGAGCAGTGCCACCACAGGATTATAGTTTGTAGCTGGATTAACCCAGCTTAAAATCACCTGGGCTAATACCGAGAAGAAAAAAATATTCAGCGTCAACTCAACCATTTGAGCAATACCCAGCACAAACAGACCCATCACATTGCCACCCACACCTGCCAGCTGCTGAATGATAAACAGCTCCGCCGTCTTTAACAGCAGCAGCAATACCACAGCGGCCATATCGATACCCAGGAGACCTGGAATAACTCGACGTAGTGGCCGCAGCGCGGGATCCGTCACTTTAACTAAAATCTGACAAATTGGGTTATAAAAATCAGCACGCACCATCTGTAACAAAAAACGCAGCAGTACCGCTAAGATGTAAAGTCCAAACAGGGTTCGCACCAAAAAAATAGAGGCTGCGCCAAAATATTCGCCACTCATTACCGACCCCCAAACATTTCTGCCAGCTCTTTTGAACGACGACAAGCCGCTTGCAGTGCATCATCAAAGGCAGCCTCAACCCCTCCCGCCTGTAACGTATTGACTGCTTGTTCAGTGGTACCGCCTGGCGAGGTAACACGGTGCCGTAGTGCCGCCACGCCCTCTTCACTCTCCATCGCCATTTTGGCGGCTCCAAGCGCAGTCTGTACCGTTAGCAGGCGTGACATTTCAGGGGTAAGCCCTAGTTTTTCTGCCGACTTTTGCATCGCCTCCATCACCAGAAAAAAGTAGGCTGGACCACTGCCTGAAACTGCTGTTACCGCATCCATCTGCTCTTCATGGTCTAACCAGACGACTATTCCTACCGACCGCATTAAGGATTCGGCTAGGTTACGCTGTGCATCGCTCACCTGACTATTTGCGTACAAGCCACTGGCACCACTCTGCACCAATGCCGGTGTGTTTGGCATACAACGAACAATCGCGTGATTACCCTTCAGCCAAGACTCAATATCCTTTCCACGAATACCGGCTACTACTGATACCAGTAGCGTGTCATCTCTTATTTTAGAGGCCATCCCTTCCACCACTGAGTGCATCACTTGTGGCTTCACCGCCAATACCAACAGATCCGCCAGCGCCACAAAGTCATCGTTACGGGTCGAAACATTCACCCCATAGCGCTGCTGGAGAACCGTCAGCCGCTCTTGGTTAGGGTCACAAATATAGATATTTTCTGCCTGGCAGCCACCCTGTAGTAAACCACCCATAATACTGCCGGCCATATTGCCGCCACCGATAAAAACAATTTTACACTGTTCCATAAACCCAGCCCTTTACTGCATCTTATGATCACGAGCACCAAACAGTGCACTGCCTATGCGTACTATGGTAGCACCTTCCGCCACCGCTGCCTCAAGGTCTGCCGACATTCCCATGGACAACGTATCCAACGGGTGCCCCTCATCAATCAACTGCTGATAAAGCTTGCGTACTGAGGCAAATACGCGACGCTGTTCATCAAACTTATCACAAGGGGCCGGCAGTGCCATCAAACCCCGCAATTGCAACCCCGGCAACTCGGCAATATCAGCCGCCAGCGGTGAGAGTTCGTCAGGTAATACACCGGACTTGCTCGGCTCACCACTGATATTCACTTGCAAGCAGATATTCAAGGGTGGCATATTTTCGGGGCGCTGAGCTGAGAGCCGCCGTGCCAATTTTAGCCGATCAAGTGTGTGCAACCAGTTGAACTTCTCTGCAACTGCCCGGCTTTTATTGGATTGCAACGGCCCAATAAAATGCCACTGGAGATCAAGCTCGGCAAGTAAAACCTGTTTATTCAACGCCTCTTGTAGGTAATTCTCACCAAACGCCTGTTGCCCCAGCAGAGCAGCATAACCCAGCCGCTCAGCGGCCACCGTTTTACTAACAGCCAATAGCTGCACCGAACCGACAGAGCGGCCAGCCTGTTGCTCGGCATGCCGAATACGCATTATCAGCTGCGCATAACGCTCCGCCAGTGGATTTTGTCGCGAACTCACCATCACCTCTCCCGTTGGATATGACACCTCATACTACCACCCCGCAGGATGAAACCACCTTTCACGTAAAGCCCTCATCCCCAGGTTAGTGTGTAAGCGTTTGGTTTCACTGTGGAATCAAGAGCTTGTACAGTATGCGTGACCCTATCTGGGAATGAGAACAAAGGCCTTACAGGGGCTAAGTTTTTCTTCTAGAATGCCGCTATACACGGCTATAATCAATGCTCAACCATCAAATAATCAACCGCTTACCAACCCACACCATAGGGTGGTAAGATGACTTCGGTACAATTTATTATTGGGAATAACAGATGGACATTACAGAACTGCTCGCTTTTGGTGTGAAAAATAACGCATCTGATCTACACCTCTCTGCGGGTGAGCCGCCGATGATTCGTGTTGACGGTGATATTCGCCGAATTAATGTGCCAGCACTCGACCACAAAACGGTGCAGAGCCTGATTTATGACATCATGAATGATAAACAGCGCAAAGATTTCGAGGAGTTCTTTGAGACTGATTTCTCCTTCGAAATACCCAACTTAGCGCGTTTTCGTGTCAATGCTTTCAATCAAAACCGGGGAGCCGGTGCGGTATTCCGAACCATCCCTTCAAAAATACTCACGCTGGACGATCTGGGTGCCCCCGAAATATTCAAGAGGATTGCACAATATCCACGCGGCCTGGTGCTGGTAACGGGCCCTACCGGCTCGGGTAAATCCACCACCCTCGCCGCCATGGTAAATGACAAAAATGAGAATGAGTTTGGCCATATTCTAACCATTGAAGACCCGATAGAATTTGTGCACGAATCAAAAAAATGCCTCATCAATCAACGCGAAGTTCATCGCGACACCCTTGGCTTTTCCGAGTCACTGCGCTCTGCGCTACGTGAAGACCCTGATGTTATTCTGGTGGGTGAAATGCGTGACCCTGAAACCATCGGTTTAGCGCTTTCAGCCGCTGAAACCGGGCACTTGGTATTTGGCACGCTCCACACCAGCTCAGCGGCGAAAACCATCGACCGGATTATCGATGTCTTTCCTGGTGGTGAAAAAGAGATGGTGCGGGCGATGCTCTCTGAGTCACTGCAAGCGGTTATCTCCCAATCACTGCTGAAAAAGATGGGTGGCGGGCGCATAGCGGCCCACGAAATAATGATTGGTACGCCCGCAATTCGTAATCTTATTCGCGAAGCGAAGGTGCCGCAGATGTACTCGGTACTTCAAACCAGCCAGGCGATTGGCATGCAAACACTGGATCAGTGCCTACAAAACCTGGTACAAAAAGGTTTGGTCAGCAAGCAGGATGCTGCCACAAAAGCCGTCAACAAGGATCTATTCCGCTAGTGACAAAAAACACCCAATCGATTGAAAATTTTGACTACCTGCTCAAGCTGATGATGCGCAGACAAGCCTCGGATATGTTTGTATCCGCAGACTTGCCACCCACGCTAAAAATCAATGGTCGAAATGTCCCAGTCTCACCCAACCCACTCAGCCAGCAGCAGGCCACGGATGTGGTCTATAGCGTAATGAATGCAGAGCAACGCCGCCAGTTTGATGAGACACAGGAGGCTAACTTTGCCATCCACCGACCTAATGTCGGGCGCTTTCGTGTCAGTGTCTTCTGTCAAAAACAGAAAATCGGCATGGTGTTACGCAAGATTGAGACGGTAATTCCAACAATAGAAGCGCTCAAGCTTCCTCTTCAGCTCAATGAGATGGTAATGGAGAAGCGTGGCTTAATTTTAGTGGTGGGTGGAACCGGCTCAGGAAAATCCACCTCACTGGCTGCCATGATCGGCCACCGCAACCGTAACTCGCATGGTCATATCATCTCCATTGAGGATCCCATCGAATATATTCACCAACACGATGGCTGTATCATCACCCAGCGCGAAGTGGGTGTTGATACTGAAAGCTATGGCATCGCACTTAAAAACACCCTGCGACAAGCACCCGATGTTATTTTGATTGGTGAAATTCGTACCCGCGAAACCATGGAGCACGCGCTTACCTTTGCTGAAACTGGGCACCTCTGCCTCGCTACGCTACATGCTAATAATGCCAACCAGTCACTCGAGCGCATTATCAACTTCTTCCCCTTTGAGCGGCGTGAGCAGATACTGCTGGATCTTTCACTCAACCTAAAAGCAATCATCGCCCAGCAGCTGATTACCCGCGTTGATGGCAATAGTCGGTGCGCCGCTCTGGAGATTCTGATCGGCACACCCTTCGTCTCGGATCTCATTCAAAAAGGTGAGATTGCCAAAATAAAAGAGGTGATGGGGAAATCCAAAAATAGGGGTATGCAGACCTTTGACCAGGCACTTTATGATCTTTACGACGCGGGTGATATCACCTATGAAGATGCGCTGCGCCATGCGGACTCCGCTAATCAGTTACGTTTAATGATTAAGCTTGACCATGATGGCGATAGGGATGAAAACGAGCGCGACTGGAACATAACGGAGCAGCAACAAGAGGATACAGAGAGTGAGCCTAAAGAGAAAGAACCCAAAAAAAAGCAGCAGACAGATTACGTATTGCTCAACCCTGATGAGTCATAGCCGACTACACGCAATTTCACTCGGTCGAGGCTGCGCGCTCAACCACTGCTCTGCCAGCTCATCCACACTGCCATGATAGCAACCTGGAAGCCCATCATTAGAGGCGATTCGCAGCGCAACCCCCCAATCACTCAGTAACGGCAGGGTTGCGATAACACCCGCAGGCATTCCTGGAATCATGATGCGGCAAGGAGTGGGCGTGAAGGGCAGCGGCTGAGTCGCTTGCAGCAGCAACAGCGTGGTGTGACTCCGGCGCTTGCGCAGTGAATCAGCAAAAAAAATCAGCTGCGCTAGCGCCTCAACGCCACCCACCAACAGTGAGCGAAAGCACACCTCAGGAAGAACGGGCGCGTCTCCGCCAGGCCCTTCAATCTTATCTTGGTGGGGTGTTTTACCGGTAAACAGCAGCTCAATACAGCCTGTTTGAGGGTCGCTACGCATAATGTAGAGCGTGCGGCTGCCCCAGATAATCCACTGCCCCGGCCGAGCCTTCTCTGCAATACCCTCAGCGACGAGGCGTAAATGTGTAAACCCGCCAGGATAGTTGCTCGCAGATACTCTCTTAATATGCTCAATCATCAGCCTGCCCGATCAGCCTAGGTGGTAGACAATCGCACCGGCCAGCAAGGTGTAGTGCACTCGCCCTTTTAACTCCCGACCAACAAATGGATTATTCTTACCCCGACTGACCATCGCTTGCTCACTCAATACCCAATACTCTTGCGGGTCAAAAATACAGACGTCGGCACAGCAACCCTCTGCCAAGCTACCTGCCGCAATACCCAAAATTTTGGCTGGCGTGGTGGTCAAGCAGCCAATAATATCCATCAGGCTCATGCCCGAGTCAGATAGGCGCAGCGCTAGGGGGAGCAAGCTCTCCAGTGCCGAAATGCCCGGTTCTGCCTCAGCAAAGGGGGCAAGTTTGGCGTCTTTATCGTGGGGTTGATGATCGGAGCAGATCACACCGATTATCCCCTCTCTTAGACCTTCACGTAGCCCGTCACGATCACGCTCACTACGCAGTGGTGGCTGAACATGGCAAAGGCTGTTAAATTCAGCAATATCAATATGACTCAAATGGAGTTGATGAGCGGCCACATCGGCGCTGATAGGTAGCCCTTCAAACTGTGCCCGGCTGATCATTCGCACCGCTTTTGTGGTGGATAGCTGACTAAAATGAACCCGTGCACCGGTCATTTCAACCAGTTGCAGCAGCTTGGCCACCTCCACCTCCTCGGCACACGCGGGGATACCCGTCAAACCCATTCGGGTACTCACCGCACCTTCATGGGCACAGCCACCTTGGCTCAGCCACGGATCTTCAGCATGTAGAAACAGCGTCATATCCATGGTGCGGGCATACTCCATTGCCCGCCGCATGACCTGGCTATTTTTAATCGGATAGTGGCCATTGCTTACACCCACGCAGCCAGCCTCCTTGAGGCTCTGCATGGCGCTGATCTCTTCGCCGTTAAGCCCTTTTGTCAAAGCACCGATCACATAGACATGTGCCTTGGCAGCCTTTTCGGCCTTCAAGCGAATCAACTCTACAACCGCAGTGGTATCGGTGACTGAGGTGATATCGGGTGGACAGCAGAGCGAGGTAACACCGCCAGCCACCGCAGCGGCAGATTCGCTGGCGATGGTTCCCTTGTGGCTATTACCCGGTTCACGCAGGTAGACCTGCATATCCACCAGGCCTGGGCAGACAATTTTTCCACTGGCATCAATGCACTGCTCCGGTTCAAAGCCGTCCGGGCGGTCGCCTATCGCCAACACCTTGCCATTGGCAAGGTAGAGATCACAAACGCTGTCGATACCCTGTGAAGCATCGACTAGGCGACCCCCTTGAATATGGGTTTTCATTTGGCTACCCCCGCAGCAGAGGTGGGTCGCCCCAGAGTCATCGACATCACCGCCATGCGAATGGCGATACCATTGGTAACCTGCTGCAAGATAACCGAATGATGACCATCAGCCACCTCCGAGGCGATCTCGACACCACGGTTAATCGGCCCGGGGTGCATCACGGTCACGTCAGGCTTTGCAAGCTTCAAACGTGCCTCGGTCAAACCATAGCGCTTGAAATATTCCGCTTCACTGGGTAGAAACCCACCCTGCATACGCTCTTTTTGCAGGCGCAACATAATGATTACATCCGCATTTTCAATGCCACTCTCCATTTCATGATGAACATGCACCCCTAATCTCTCCACATCCGCAGGGATCAGGGTTCGCGGCGCGACCACCCGCACTTCGGTGACCCCAAGGGTGGTCAGTGCATGAATCTGTGATCGCGCTACCCGCGAGTGCAAAATATCCCCCACGATAGCCACGGTCAGTGGCGCAAACTCGCCCTTTTGCTGACGAATAGTAAACATATCCAACATTCCCTGTGTGGGATGGGCATGACAACCATCTCCAGCATTGATCACGCTGACATGGGGAGCCACATGTTCGGCAATAAAGCGGGCCGCGCCACTGCTAGCATGACGCACAATAAACATATCCACGCCCATCGCCTCCAGATTTTGCAACATATCCAGCAGGCTCTCTCCTTTGCTGGTAGCTGAGGTTTTAATATCCATACTCAGTAGATCCGCAGAGAGTCGCTGTGCGGCCAGCTCAAAGGTACTGCGGGTGCGGGTACTGGCTTCAAAAAAGAGATTGGCTACGGTTTTCCCCCGCAGCAGCGGTACTTTTTTTGCCTTGCGTGCACCGAGTCCGAGAAAGTTTTCTGCACTATCAAGAATATCCACCAGCATCTGTCGCTTCAACCCCTCCACGGCAATGAAGTGGCGCAGTTTCTGTTGCTCATCCAGCTGTATATTTCGTCTACTCATAAGGACTCGATAATATTCAGGGAGAGTTTTTGGGGGCCACTCAACTTAACCTGTTCATGACTGTCCAGATCAAGCTTAACGCCCACCACATCGGCCTGAATGGGTAGCTCACGGCCATTTCGATCCGCCAACACCACTAAGGTTACCGATGCGGGTCGGCCATAATCAAATATCTCGTTCAACGCGGCTCGAATCGTTCGTCCGGTATAGAGAACATCATCCACCAAAATCAGGTTTTCACCATCGATGCCGAAAGGCAAGTTCGAAGGCTTTACCTCGGGGTGCATGCCCACCTGGGTGAAGTCATCCCGGTAGAAGGAGATGTTGAGGCAACCCAGCGGACTCTCCAGACCCAGCTGCCGGTGCAGTGGTTCTGCTACCCAGACGCCACCACTGTATATCCCAATCATCTTGGCTTCGCTAATCCCGTTTTTCTTCAGGAGTGCCTGTAGTTGTTCGCCCATCTGCACTAGCAGGGTGGTTACCTCAAAATTTTCTCTCATCTCTCTTGATCCAGCCAGGTTTGTAATATGAGTTGCGCGGCGACCCGATCGATCACGCCTTTATCCTTTTTGGCCTGTCCCGGCATCAAGCTACGCTCAGCCTCACGGGAACTCAACCGCTCATCAATATAGTGAACCGGCAAGCCATAACGCCCATGCAACTGATTACCAAAACGGGTAATCGTCGCCGTCAACTGATGTGCTGAGCCATCCATATTTTTCGGCATCCCTACCACAAAGACTGTCGGCTGCCACTCATTGATCAGAGCCTGTACCGCGTGCCAATCAGGCTTCCCCTGATCCGCCTGAATGGTCGCCAGGGGTGAGCTGGTATGAGTAATTGTCTGGCCAACAGCCACGCCAATGCGGCGGCGGCCATAGTCGAACCCCAACACTGTTGACTCAGGCATGCCCGACATCCGGAGAGAGGCGGCTCAAATCCACACCCAGCAAAGCGGCCGCTTTCTGCCAACGCTTCTCCGCTGGCTCGCCCCATAGCGGGGCCATATCTGCCGGCACATTGAGCCAGGCATTTTGCGCCATTTCATGCTCCAGCTGTTCACCACCCCAACCCGCGTAACCTAGCATCACCAAGTATTGATCAGGCCCCTCACCGGTGGCAATGGCACTGATAATATCGCTGGAAGTGGTTAACATGAGGTCATCTGTCAATTTCAGAGAAGCACTCCACTCCCCCTGTGGTGTATGCAAAACAAAGCCGTGTTCAGGCTCTACCGGGCCACCCAGATAGACCGGGATATCATCGATGCACTTGTCCATTTCACGCTGTGACAAGGTTTTATCCACCTGCCCTACCACTTGGCGGAAAGTAATATCGAGGGGAATACTGAGAATCAAGCCCATTGCGCCATCGTCTGTATGTTCACAAATATAGGTAACCGTTTTGGAGAAATTGCCATCCTCCATACCGGGCATGGCAATCAAAAGGTTGTTTTTTAAGGAGTCTGTTGTGTTCATTGATTCAATATCGTTGACTTGATTATTTTAAGTAATCTATTCAGTCGCTCGGCTGCAAGCTCTTATGGCGCGGTTGAATAGCGTGATGACTACTTGGTTGCCAGCCCGCCCTGCTGAAACTGCCAAGTACGTATAATAGCAAGAATATCAGCCCCCTCTCTCAATGCATCAGGAAGTGGTGCAAAGGGTGAGGCTAGGCGCACAATACGAATCGCCGCATCATCCAGTAAACGCTCCCCTGATGAGCGTAACACGTTGATCTCTTGTACGCTGCCGTCAGGCTTTATATTAACTTCCAATACCAAGCTGCCATAAATATTTTGGTGCCGCGCCGCTTCCGGGTAGTTGATATTGCCGATGCGCTCTACTTTATCCTGCCAGGCACTCATGTAAGCCGCCGCACTATACTCTTGGGTTGCCGCTGATATATATTTCTTACGCGGCATTTTCGAGTAGCTCTCCCACGCCTCGCTTACTTCCGCATTAAGACTGGCGATCTCCCGGCTACGCTGAATCAGCTGCTGTGCCGTCAGGTTTTGTTGTAATTTGGATTCAAGCTCACGCACCTGTTGCTCAATCAACTCCGCCTGTTGCGCTACTCTCACCGCCAACTGTTGCTGGGTTGGCTCTGGGTTGCTGGCCACCCTTTCAACTTGCGGTGCAGGTGCCTCATTAGGGTTGTCACTGGGCAATTCGGAGGGTGGTGGGCTGGTGGGACGTACTTTGTCTTCGGTATTACCACCGCCCTGCTGTGTCACCTGTGCCAGGTAGTCCGCGTCACTCTCTTCACTCGACGTGCTATTTTGAATGAAGATCACCTCCATTTCAGTGAGTACCGGCGGCTTATTCAGCTCATATTCAAAAACAACACCCAACACCAGCACCAAATGCACAATCACCGCGATAAAAATGGTGAAACTCAGTCGATCTGAGGATTTAATGGGTGTCGCTTTAACTACTTGTTCCACCATTGACTCGCTTCTGTACCTTATCAATCATTGCCACTGCAATCATGCCACTGATCACGCCAAATACCAATGCAGCCGTCATCAATACCGGTAATAATTTAAAGAGCGCGGGGTGTGGAATCAATACAAAATAGGCGATAGCAAACTGCCCAAGCATATGCGCTTGGGCAGCCAACAGACTGTAGCCCAGCGCCCCAAGCCCCCAACTGGGTAGCAGGCGACTGTAGTAATATCCCGCGCCAAGCGCCAGCAGGCTGGCACACGCGCCACTTAAACTGAGCATAAAGGTAGGTGTAAGGAAAGTACCCACCAGCAGGCTCCCCACCAACACCCGTAACAGTGCCACCCAAACCGCATCTCGCCAGCCATAGAGCACCAGCACCGCCACCACAATCACATTTGCCAAACCCAGCTTAAGACCCGGGACCGGGCTGGGCAGCGCACTCTCAACAATATGAATGGTGATCGCCAGCGCGGCCCACCAAGCGATGCGATGGTCACTGGGTTGTGTCAAAATCTTGCGGTGGCCAAGTTGATTCATGGGTGATTAAAAGTTAATCGCATCAAAACGCTGCTCACCACCTAATATGGCGATACTCACCCGGTTGGGCAAGCAGCTCACCACCTCGCCGCCCAAGCTGATCCAGCGGCGATGAACACACTGTTTATTTTGGCAGGCCGATGCTACAAAACGAATTTTACCGTCCAGCACTTCGAGCAGACTCAACCCCAGAGATCCTTCCACTTCAAGGGTTCGCGGTTGGTGAAGGCTCACCAACGCCATCTGCTCACCACCCACAAGAATTTGTGCATACTCACCCGCACGCTGATCACCCCAGAGCGTCAAATAGAGCCATGGCAACAGCAGTAGTGTGGCCAACAGTACCAGATAATCACCTCGACGCAGCACTACCAATCTACCACCTTGACGAGGGGCGCGGGCGAAACCTCAAATCGAATACGCTCAACCATGGCGGGTGTCATGCTGATGTCACCCTGGGGAGTAATCACCATCACATGATTTAACCCCATTTTTTTTGCCACCTCACGCCACTGCTTGGGCCCGGCCACCATCAGCGCCGTGGCGGCAGCATCAGCCGTGGCCGCATCGCCATGTAAAATGGTCACCGAGCTAAAACCAGCCGTCGGGTAGCCACTACGTGGGTCGATAATATGGTGGTACCGCTTACCCCGGTATTCATAAAACCGCTCGTAGTCACCTGAAGTGAAAACACTCTCATCGCCGCTAATCTGGAGTGATGCAATCAACCCTTCACCCCGTGGATTACGAATTCCGATCCGCCACGGCCACTCTCCTTTGCTACCGATCGCCCGCAGATCACCCCCTGCATTGACAATCGCATTTTCGAATCCCATTTCACGCAATGCCTCAATCGCACGATCCACCGCATACCCTTTGGCAAAA
Source organism: Gammaproteobacteria bacterium (assembly GCA_021647245.1). Lineage (NCBI taxonomy): Bacteria > Pseudomonadati > Pseudomonadota > Gammaproteobacteria > Gammaproteobacteria bacterium. The sequence continues at coordinate 71,229 of JAKIVC010000002.1, read as the reverse complement.
CCACCAAAATCGAGATAGAGAAGAGCATTATGACTCTGCGCCACGCCACTGTTGATTTCCAGGTCTTTGATACGCGGAGCATGTTCAGTAAAATCAGCTAACGCGGCGGCATCTGGTGGCTGGGAAGCGTTAACCAGATTATCCGAAAAGCCCCACAACTCTACCAATCGCCCCAGGGCGGGGTCAAACAGACCATCACTGGCTATTGATAGCTCAATAGAGCGCGCCAGAAGTGGAGATATCACATCAGGGATGGGAACCGAATCACCACTCGAAAGCTGTTGATTAAATGCGCGCAGTAGACCGGGCTCCCATGGGTGCCACTGTTGGTGCTGCTGTTGAAACTGCGCGTTCAGCCGTGTCATCGCCTCACTGGCAGCCTCCTCCTCATCGGTCCAGATCAACACCTCCACCAAGGTACCAAAAACATACATCTGCTGTTTATGGCTGTGGGTATCCGGATGATCACATCCAGCCAGTAGCAGCACCATAAGCAGTAGTAGCCAACGCATCAGGTGCGCGCCGCCAGACGCTGCTCAATGGCATCCATCAGTTTGCCGCTGATATTGATCCCGTATTGATTATCTAGCTCGCGAATACAGGTAGGGCTGGTCACATTGATCTCTGTCAGGTAGTCACCAATCACATCCAGCCCCACAAATAGCAACCCTTTCTCTCGCAACGCCGGCCCCACCTGTTGGCAGATCCAGTGGTCTCTTTCACTTAACTCGACACCCACCCCCCGGCCACCCACCGCCAGGTTGGCCCGCACCTCGCCCTTAGCGGGTAAGCGCGCCAGTGCGTAGGGTATCGGTTCGCCATCCACCATCAAGATGCGCTTATCTCCTGAGGTGATCTCCGGAATAAAACGTTGCGCCATGATATAGCGCTGGCCATGCTGGGTCAGCACTTCAATAGTCACACCAATATTGGCATCCTGCTGACGTAGCCGAAATACCGAAGCTCCGCCCATCCCGTCTAATGGCTTAAGAATAATATCACCCTGCTCCACCAAAAAAGCGCGCAATTGATCATCTCGGCGGCTCACCAGTGTCGGGGGCGTACACTGATTAAACCATGCGGTATAAAGCTTTTCATTGGCATCACGCAGACTCTGTGGCTTGTTGACAACCAGCACACCCTCCACTTCAGCGCGTTCGAGCAAGTAGGTGGCATAGATATACTCTGTATCAAAAGGGGGGTCTTTACGCATCAAAATAACATCAAGTTCTGTCAGTGGCTGCTCAACCGCATCACCTAAGGTAAACCATGCTTCCTGGTTGTCATCTACCGTCAGAGGGGAGAGACGACCGAACGCCTTGCCATCACGTAGAGAGAGGTCTTTCATCTCCATGTAGTAGAGCTGATAACCTCGCTTTTGCGCCTCCAGCAACATCGCAAAACTGCTATCTTTGTAGGTTGTGATAGCGTCAATCGGATCCATTACAATGCCGAGCTTTATCCCCATAACCTGACCCTAACTGTGTTGATGAATTTCACGAGCTGCCGCCAGCATCGCCAAGCGAGCAATCACGCCATAGGCGTAAAAGCGGTTAATACCCGCATCCGGCGCCTCGCTGCGATCAGGGGTGCTGCAAGACTCTGCAAAAGCCAGCGGCTCAAAGTGCATTCCTGGTGCATTCAGATTCTCTTTTACACCTCGTCCTTTATGCACCCGGTAAAACCCGCCAACCACAAAGTGATCCAACATATAAACTACCGGCTCTGCGACCGCATCACCCCACGTCTCGAAGGTATAAACACCCTCCTGCAAAATAACCTGGCTCACCTCTTGCCCCCCTTTGGCGGAAGCCATTTTATTGCGCTGCTTGCGATTAAGCTCAACCAGCTCCTCTGGACTCTCCACGGTCATTATTCCCATTCCGTAGGTGCCCGCATCTGCTTTGGCGACAATAAAAGGTTTATCGGTTAAACCATACTCTTCATATTTAAGCTTTATCGCGGTAAATAGCGCGGTCGCATTTTTCAGTAAACAATCTTCACCTTCACGCTTTTTAAAGCTGACCTCACCACAGTTGCGAAACAAGGGAGAGATCAGCCAGGAGTCGATTTCAACCAAGTCGGAGAGCTCTTCGGCAACATCACGATAGTGTGCAAAGTGACCCGATTTCAGTCGATTTGACCAGCCCAATGCCAGCGGTGGAATAATAGACTGCTCTATACCCACTAATATTTCAGGGTACCCCTCGGAGAGGTCATTATTTAATAGCACCGCACAGGGGTCAAAACCGGCCACACCAACGCGGGAGTTATGGCGAATCAGGCGTTCCAGCGTCACACTTCGCCCCGAGGGCAGCTCCACACACATGGGCTCATCCAGTGTTGCCAGCAGTGAGCCAATGCGCACTTCAAAACCCGCCGCAGTAATAATTTGCACCAGTGTTGCCAGACTCTCCAGGTAGAAGAGGTTACGGGTATGATTTTCGGGCACCAATAAAACTCGCCGCCCAGTGGGGCAAATCCGCTCCACGGCCGATTGTACTGCATGGATACAGAGCGGCATGAAAGCACTATTGAGGTTATTAAAGCCTGCCGGGAAGAGGTTGGTATCGACCGGCGCCAGCTTGAAACCCGCATTACGCAGATCAACCGAGGTATAAAAAGGGGCAGGGGTCTTTAGCCACTGACTGCGGAACCACGTCTCAATTTCGACTTGATGCCCAAGCAGGTGGCTCTCAATGTGTTGCAGAGGTCCTGTGAGGGCGGTTGTCAAGTGCGGTACGCTCACATGCTGTTGAAATGTCATTAATTTTCCTTCATCACTGTGGCCACCACTAAAAACCGAGTAAATACAACGAGTACGACCGACTGATAGGCGCTTGGTTCGGCCTATACTTTCACCCTATGTTCAGAGTGAAATAGCCTGACACAATCGTCGAAAAAGCACTAATCCCGGTTGTTTTTTGCGGGATAATCAATTAAACCTTAAAACAATAAATTTGAAGATAACTAACGAAGTTCAGGTGCCCATCAGTTTAACATGAAACGCCGGTAACCTTTTCACGCCCTGCGAAAAGCAGATAAATTTGTCTCAAAAAATCAAAAATAGTGTTATCTTGAGCAAAATAAAATAGGTGCAACTTTGACAATATTGGTTTAATTTCTTCGCTTTAGTGCGCTTTTACTGCCAGTCGAAACGAGTCGATCAAGGCGAAGAAAATAACAGGACGAACGCATGGCGAATACAACCCAGTTTCAAAATGTAAAAGTGATGGTCATTGATGACAGTAAAACAATCCGCCGCACAGCGGAAACACTCCTCCAAAAAGCGGGTTGTGATGTTGTCACAGCCATCGACGGGTTTGCTGCACTCTCTATCATCACCGATCACAAGCCCGATCTGATTTTTGTTGATGTGATGATGCCGCGCCTCGATGGCTATCAAACCTGCGCCCTGATTAAACACAACCACACCTTCAAAACAACTCCGGTGGTTATGCTCACCAGTAAAGATGGTCTGTTTGACCGTGCCCGTGGGCGGATTGTAGGTTCGGATCAGTACCTGACCAAGCCTTTTACCAAAGATGAACTACTGGATGCCGTAAAACACCATGTACCGAGGGCGGTTACGCAATGAATTTTTTTCAATTACTACAAGAAATTGCAGCGCGAGCTCACGAAAATGCCACCCCATTACCACAGCCCGATAAGGCACGGAAAATCTGGCACGGTATCAGCTACCGCTTTGGCAAAATCAACCTAATATCCGCTCTTTCCGAGATACAGGAGGTGGCACCCTGCCCTCATATTTCTCTGCTGCCTGGTGTTAAGCCATGGGTGAGAGGTGTAGCCAATGTGCGAGGAAGCTTAATCACCATCATTGATCTCGCCGCATTTCTCGATTTACGCGCACCTACCGCCCAAAAAAACAGCCGTATACTGGTCATTAACCAGTCGGGACTGATGGCGGGGTTGCTGGTCGACGAGGTTCACGGCCTCAGGCATCTCGACCAGACAAAAAAGGTCGAAAATCACGCCTCGAATGACCCAAAATTAGTACCCTACCTGACAGCAGGTTTTATGGACGACTCACAAGAGTACCATGTGCTAAGCCTGCCAAAGCTGGCGCAATCACAGGCATTCATGAACATAGCCGCTTAATGCGGCATCCCATAAATAATGATATTACCACCAACAAATAAGGCCTGGAGCCGATAATGACAACATCAGCAATTCAGACAGAAAGCGGCACTAACAATAAGCCAATCACCTACGCCATCGCTCTGCTCATTGTGCTGGTGGTATTAATGGGATTACTCTTTGGTTACTCCTCTATCAAAGAGCAACACGATAGAGAGTACATTAATACGGCAGGGGAGCAGCGGCTACTTTCACAACGCGTATTGAAATACGCAATCGCCGCGTCACAAGCCGATGTGGATGCCTTCGGTAAGCTAAAAGAGACCCACGACCTTTTCAATGCATCACTAATGAAGCTGCAAAATGGCAACCCCGAGAGTGGCCTGCCACCATCGCCCAAAGAGGTCCAGGCGGAACTCGATGCCCTCACCACTGAGTGGGAAAAGTTCAGCAATAATATAGAGATTACGCTGGAGTCTGAAGGGACTACCCGCATACTCAGTGAGTTTATCTCCGCACTGGCAGAGTTAATGCCCCAGATACAGGCGAGCTCTTCCGAAGTGGTCGATATCATGGTGGAACTCGGATACCGCCCAAAACAGATTCAGCACGCAGCAAACCAAGTTACCTTGGCACAGCGCATAGAGTATAACCTTGTCCGAATGATCAATGCCGACACGGGTGCCGCTAATGCGGCAGCTGAATTTAAGCGTGATATTGCCCAGTTTGGTGAAGTGCTGGCCGGTATGCGTGAAGGCGATACCGCTCAAGATGTCAGCCGCATACGAAATGAGCTTGCAAGAGATAAACTTGAGGTTTTGGATCTGATGTATCAGGCCGTCAGTGACCTCTCGGAGCGTATTCTGGAGCGAACCCCTGAGCTATTCAAGGCACAGGTTGCAGCCAATAATATGTACCGCGAGTCAGATGCCCTGCTGCACGCCAGCAGCAACCTGCTGCGCGCCTATATCAATTTGAACAACAGCACTTCACGCTCTCTCGCCGAAAACCTGGGCTATGCAGCTGCCTTTTTCGCACTTATCGTGTTGATTTGGCTCGCCTACTCACTGCTACGCGATGCACGCCAGCGTATCGAGGAGAGTGCACAAGCCAACCAGGAGCATGAAGAGGCGATTCAACGTCTATTGTACGAAATCAGTGGCTTAGCTGAGGGCGACCTCACCGTAGAAGCGACCGTATCAAATGACTTTACGGGTGCTATTGCTGAACATATCAACTACGTGGTCAGCGCACTGCGCAACTTGGTCAACACCATTAATGATACCGTGTCACAAGTCTCCTCTGCTGCAACAGAGACGCAAACCACTGCGATACATCTGGCCGATGCCACCGACCACCAAGCACATCAGATTGCCACGGTTGTTACCGCAATTAACGAGATGGCCACCTCGATTGAGGATGTCTCCACTAATGCACTCAACTCCTCCACCGTTGCCAAGACATCCGTCAAAACCGCCCATGATGGCGTCACCGCTGTTCACGACTCTATTAACGGCATGGAGCATATCCGCGAGCAGATTCAAGAGACCTCGAAACGCATCAAGCGCCTAGGTGAGAGCTCGCTGGAGATTAGTGAAATTGTCGAATTAATCAATGACTTGACTGACCAGACCAATATTCTGGCATTGAATGCCGCAATTCAAGCCGCCATGGCGGGTGATGCGGGGCGTGGCTTTGCGGTTGTCGCCGATGAAGTTCAACGCCTAGCCGAGCGCTCCACCGATGCTACCAAACAGATCGAAGCACTGGTTAAAACCATTCAAAGTGACACCAATGAAGCGATTGCTTCAATGGAGCGAAGCACCACTGAGGTGGTTAGGGGAACCCAGCTAGCCAAAACCGCCGGAGATACTCTGACTGAAATTGAGGAGGTCTCTAACGAACTCAATGACCTGAGTCACAACATCTCGGTAGCGGCAACACAGCAGTGTAATGCAGCAAACAATATCTCCGAAACCATGAATGTCATTCAGGATCTCACCACCCAAACGGCGGCGGGCACGAATGAAACCTCAGCCTCGATTAGCAATTTGGCCGATCTGGCACACGACCTTCGCGGCTCCGTGGCCGGCTTCAAACTGCCGAGTTAGCAGCATAAAACGCTAATATAGACTTCACAGCTATGTTGATGGCAGGTATCGGTTATAACGTGATTGAACAACAGACTATGGCTGAGACACCCGACTGGATGAACAGCATCAATGAAATGGATGACCAGGAGTTCCTGCGGTGGAGCTGTCTGCTCAAGCAGCGTACGGGCATGGATGTCCGGTATGCGCGCAAATCGTTCCTTACCACCGGGGTTCGGCTGCGTATGCGTGAGCTGGACTTTACATGCTATAGCGACTACTACCAGTACCTGCTCTCGGGGCGTAATGGCAAGATTGAGTGGACCACACTGGTTGATCGCCTGACTATTCATGAAACACGTTTTTTTCGCCACCCCAGCTCTATTAAACTGCTAACGGAAGCCTTCTTGCCCGACTATATCAGGAGCCACCTGGGTGAAAACCACCTCCAAGCCTGGAGTGTCGGTTGTGCCACAGGAGAGGAGAGCTACACGCTAGCGATTGCACTGGATGACTACCTGAAGAGGTTTCACCCCAACATCTACTACGGCGTCGTCGGCAGCGACATCAGCCTGCCAGCCCTGGCAAAAGCACGTAAAGGTGTGTACGACGCGCTGCGTGTCAAAGAGTTCCCACAGCCACTTTTAGCGCGCTATCTAACAAAAAAAGAGGGCGGCAAGTACCAGGTAGATGAGGCGGTGCGCAAGCGTGTCTGTTTCAATATGCTCAATCTGCTTGAGATGGATCAGAGTACTATCCACAAGATGGATATTGTCTTCTGCCAAAATGTCTTGATCTATTTTGACAAAAACCTTCGTCACACCATTCTCGATAAGCTGGTAAAACATATCAACCCAGGCGGTATTCTTGTTATCGGTGTGGGTGAAGCAATTGACTGGAAACACCCACAAATGCAACGACTTCACGGCTATGATGCCCTTGCCTATACGAAGGAGACCATCCATGAACAATAATCGCGACTTCAGTGGGTTATCATGGGTTAAAGGGGAGATTGAAGAGACACTGGATCAAGCCAGAAATGCCCTCGAAAGCTATGTAGAAACACCCAGTGATATTACCCAGCTCCGTTTTTGTGCCAGTTACCTGCATCAGGTGCGTGGCACGCTGAAAATACTCGAACTATATGGCGCTGAGCTACTTGCTGAAGAGATGGAAAAAGTTGTTCAGGCACTGCTTGATGAGAAGATCAGTCAGCGTGATGATGCCTATGCCGTACTACTCGGTGCCATTCTGCGCATGCCGGGCTACCTGGAACGGATCTCTTCTGGTCATACCGATGTACCCATTATCCTGCTGCCACTACTCAACGACCTGCGTGCCAGTCGAAGCCAAAGCCTGCTCAGTAGCAACTCACTCTTTTCACCCGACCTCTCCACAGCCGCTCCCAGTAGACCGGAAAAGGAAGAGAAGCAGCAGAGTGAAACAGCACTACGAAAGCTGCGTCACCAATTCCAAGCCAATCTGGTTATCTGGTATCGCAACCCAACTCAACACAAACCACTGAGACAGATGGCTGAGGTGTTGGATAAAATTGAAGCACACCAACCTGATAATGCCCAGGTCTGGTGGGTTGCCAGAGGGTTATTTGAAACCATTACCTTGGGTGGCACCGAGCTGAGCACCGCCATCAAGATGTTAATCGGGCAGATTGACCGTGAGATCAAGCAGCTCATCGACCAAAAAGAGGATTACAGCCCAAAGCATGCCGCACAGCTCACAAAAAATATGCTCTTCTACATTGGCCACAGTGATCAAGAGAGTGTACTGGTCAATGAAATACAGAAAACATTTAACTTAGCGCAACTGCTACCCAGCAAAGAGCAGCTAGACGATGGCTCCTCAGGAGAGCTCGGTGGACTGGATAGTAACTTGCTTGACACCGTCTCTCAGGCGTTGAAAGAGGAGCTGCTCAAAATAAAGGATACGTTGGATCTCTTTGTTCGCAATCCAGATAAAGCCGAGCTTAATATCGAAGAGATGAGGGAAAACCTCCGCCAGGTTGGTGACACACTCGGCATGCTGGGCCAGGGTGTATTGCGTAACCGTATTATTGAACAGAGTGAGTATATTGATAGCTTGATTGATGAGAGTGGCCAGCTTAATGATAGCCACTTAATGAAGGTGGCCAGCGCACTGCTTTCTGTGGAGTCTTCACTCAGCTCCCTAGCAGATCATAGCAAACTCGACACCCGAGAGCAGTCTGACATCAAAGGCGTTGACCAAGACCCGGAATACCATCAACTGATGATGGATGTGGTGCGCGAAGCACTGCAGGAGATCGCACAGGTAAAAGAGCGTGTCATTCAATTTGCCAAAACTAGAGAAAACAGCTCTCTGCTTACCGAAGTTCCCTCACTGCTCAGCCGAATAAAAGGCGGATTGCTGATGCTGGGCATTGAGCAGCCGTCGACACTGCTGGAGAAGATCAGCCAGCTCATTAGCCAGCACCTCCTAGGCAAACAAGACGCTGTCAATCAGCACAATATTAACCTGCTGGCCGATACCATCACCGGAATTGAGTACTACCTAGAAGCGCTGATTGAGCACCGCAGTGATCGCCCTGAAATACTTAGCTTTGCTCAGCACAGCTTGGATGCCTTACAGCGTGATATTAGGCCCGAAAAACAGATCGCCACACCTGAGCCTGAACCCCAGGCGGTGCCTTATGTTAAGGACGATGAGCTGGATGAAATACAAGAGGTCTTCCTGGAGGAGGCTGAAGAAGAGCTGGAGAGTATCACTATCCAGCTGGCACGCTGGCAACAAAGCCATGATGACCAAGCAGCACTCAGTACGCTGCGACGCTCTTTCCACACCCTAAAAGGGAGTGGTCGACTGGTGGGTGCAGATGAAATTGCGGAACTCGCTTGGTCAATTGAACGCTTACTCAATAAAGTAATCGCTGAAACACTCAAGCCGTGCAGTGAAATCTTTGCAATTCTGCAGAAAACCGTCCAGATTTTGCCCGCACTGATTATATCGCTACGCACACAAACACCGCACACAGCTGATGTTGATACCCTCAGCCAACAGGCAGACGCGCTGGCAAGTGATGACATCGATACCACCCCCAGCACAGCGACTGTCGCACCGGTGAGCAGTGAGGCTAGGATAGACTCCGCAACAGAAACAGAAACAGAAACAGAAACAGAAACAGAAACAGAAACAGAAACAGAACAACCTGATACAGAAAACCAAGCAGATACCAGCATTGATGACTCAGATGATGAAATTATCGAAATTTTCATCGAAGAGGCCAACGAACAGCTCAAGATTATCTCTCAACAGCTGGCGCTCTACTCCAGCAACCCCAATAACCAAGTGGCCCTTGAAGAGATCCGCCGTGCTTTCCATACCCTCAAGGGGAGTGGGCGCATGGTCGATGCGATGGAGATTGGTGACTTTGCTTGGAGTGTTGAAAAAGAACTCAATGAAAAGATTGAGGGAAAAGTTGACGATAGCGAGGTGTTGGTTGCGCTGATTAGCCGTGCTGAAGAGCTTATCCCATCACTTATCACGGCATTTAGTGAGGGGGAGTCCCGCGCCACTGAAGTTGCTGCCTTTATTGAGCAAGCACAAAAAATGGTATCAGAAGAGTCCGCCGTAGCTGAGCCAGAACCCCGTGAAATCACCCCTGATAAAGAGACCGAGGAGCCCACCTCCACCCCGGCTGAATTTGATGAGGTGACGGAGATATTTCTCGAGGAGGCCGTCGAACTACTGGGGCGCATTGATGCAACCTTGCATGAAAACCTGAATAATCGTGAAAGTGGCGACTGGATAGCAGAGCTCCACCGAGACCTGCACACCCTCAAAGGGAGTGCACGCATGGCCAATGTTAGCTCAGTGGGTGACCTCGGCCATGAGCTGGAATCTCTGCTTGAGCTATTAAATGAGCAACAAAAAGGAATTCCGAAGTCTTTGATGCTGTTCCTGCAGCAGGGGCATGACCAGCTGTTATCCATGATTGAAACCGTGCAACAGCATCGCACACCCGTTGCGGCAGACACCCTATTAGCACAAATCGAAGAGTGGATCGCCAATCCCGAGCTGTTATATGCAACTGATGACGATAAAGCCGAAACCACTGATGAGAGTAATAACACCACACATGAGCCGGTTTGGGTGGAGGCAAAACAGTCCGCAGGTGAGCTTGTTCGGCTTCGTTCGGAGCTGCTCGACACACTGGTTAACGACTCTGCAGAGCTGGGTGTCTTTCGGTCCCGTATTAGCCAGAAGCTAAACTCTGCCAGCTATAATCTAAATGAACTGCAACAAACCATCATCCGGGTAAATCACCAGGTTCGCAGCCTAGAGATCGAAGCTGAAACCCATATGCAACACCGCAGTGTCGAGATCGACCCCAGTCACTATGATGATTTTGATTCACTGGAGCTGGATCGATTTTCGACTATTCACCAACTGGCTCGCAGCCTGACGGAGGGGATGAGCGATCTCGAAAGCCTGCATAAACTGCTGCAAAACCAAGTGCGTGATACTGAGGTCCTCTTTGAGCAACAACAGCGTCGCCATAGTGAGTTACATGATAACTTGATGCACACCAGATTGGTGCCATTTTCCAGCATCACGCCACGACTGCGCCGTATTATTCGCCAAACCTCAGAAGCACTTGGCAAACAGGTTTCATTGCAGATTATCAACGAACACATAGAGCTCGACCGTGCCATACTCAATCGCCTACTACCGGTATTTGAGCATCTGTTACGCAATGCGGTTGATCACGGTATTGAGTCTCCTCAACAGCGCCAAAAAAACAAAAAGCCTAAAAATGGCACCATTACCATCACCCTGGAGCAGATGGCAAACCAGATTGGTGTCCAGCTAAGTGATGATGGAGCCGGCCTGGATCGTGACAAAATCACCCACAAAGCCATCTCACTGGAGATGCTTGACTTACAAGATAGTCAACAACTCAGTGATGTTGATATTTACCAATATATTTTAGAACCAGGTTTTACAACCGCCAGCGAAGTGACGCAAATTTCCGGTCGTGGTGTAGGGCTGGATGTGGTCAACACCGAGATTAAACAGCTGGGTGGTTCACTACAGTTACGCTCCACCCCCCAGCAGGGCATAACCTTCTCCATGGTGTTACCGCTCACGCTAGCGATACAGCATGTCTTAATGGCCAAAGTTGCCGACTGCACCTACGGGTTACCGCTGAATGGCTTTCTTGGCCTTGCCCGCATGAGTGGTGATAAATACCTTACACAGCTAGAAGCAGAGCAACCCACCTTGCATCATGATGGGGTGGACTACCAGCTACTCAGCCTGGAAGAGGTGATGGGACACAAGCGGGCTAAAAAACTACGCGCCAAACAAGCCTATCTGCTGCTATATCGCCTTAATGACCACAACCTGGCGCTGCATGCCGATAGGCTGCAGGGGCACCATGAAATCGTCATGAAGCCATTAGGCCCTCAAGCCAGTGCGCTGCCCTCTGTCGCAGGCGGCACCATTATGGCCGATGGTAACGTGGTGCTAATAATCGACCTGGCTGCCGCCTTGCGTGCACACCTTACACACCAGGGGAAAAAGCAGGCACTACAGCCACTTGCCGAGCAAAATAAAGAGGTGAAGCCCAAGCTATCTGTAATGATTGTTGATGATTCACTCACAGTAAGGAAGGTGAGTTCACGCTTTATTGAACGAAATGGAATGCTTGCTAGCACCGCAAACGATGGTTTTGACGCGCTTGAAAAGGTCCAGGAGATACGTCCTGATATCATCCTGCTGGATATTGAGATGCCGCGAATGGATGGCTTTGAATTTGCGACACACCTGCGTAGTGATGAAAAGCTGAAAGAGACCCCAATTATTATGATCACCTCCAGAACCGGCGAAAAACACCGAGAGCGAGCGGCGCGCATTGGCGTAAATCGCTATCTGGGCAAACCCTATAACGAGCAGGAGCTGCTTGAGAGCATTGCTAAATTAACTGGCTGGGAGATAGGTAGTCACCATGAGTAATCAGCATATATTGCGTGCACAACTCATCTATCTGAGTCGCTCAACCCTGCTGCTACCCAATATGGCAGTTGCAGAGGTGACCCGTTTCGATGGTCTCGAGCCACTCGCCTCTGCCCCCTTATGGGTGCATGGGCTCATTCAATGGCGAGGCCTCAGCCTGCCATTGATTGATATTGACGCACTTATAACGGGTGACAACGCGGTGCTCAATAAAAACCCGCGCATTGTGGTGCTCAACAGTATCAGCGACGACAGTGAAATCGCTTTCGTTGCAGTTGCAGCTGCAGGCAACCCTCACCTGATGAAACTACTCGAAAATGTTATCGATAATGCGCTTGCTGAAGAGCACAGCAGCCGCTACATTCATGCCCAATATCCACTGGGTAAAAAAAATGTTTTGGTGCCCAACCTGTATGCCATTGAAGAGGCGCTGGCTAGGAATCTGTCGGACTTAGAGTGAATCTACTGCGGAAAAGCCATTCCGGCCCATTTCTCCGGTCCTTTTCGTTGAATATGCCCAATATTCGCCTCAAGCGATCAAAAAATGGACTCAAAATGGCTTTCCCTCGCTATGATCACCTCAGTCCGGCAGCCTCTTAGCTCGGATATTTCATAGTGTGATTTTATGCTGATAACGGAGCATTACCTCGGCTAGTAGCTGCTCTGCTAGCAACGTTTTATCGCTCATTGGCAGCGCCGTCCCACCCCCTTGCCAATAGATATCCAGTGCATTTTTATCACTTTCAAAGCCACCTTCTGCGCTGCCTACCCGATTAGCACAAATCATATCCAGCTTTTTATCCGCCAGCTTGCTACGTGCATACTGTTCAACACGCTGCGTTTCAGCTGCAAAACCCACCGTAAAGGGAGCACCTTCTTGGTCGGCTACACAACGTAAAATATCCGGATTAGCCGTTAGTGTCAGTACCTGCTCGGATTCACCCTTTTTTATCTTTTGCTCTGAGAAAGTTGTGGGTCTGAAATCAGCAACGGCAGCGGCAGCAATAAAAATATCAACACCGGCAAGGTGGGAGAGCACACAGCGCTGCATATCTTGAGCTGAGCGTACTTTTTTGCACTGCACGCCTGGCGGCACAGCAAGTGATACTGGGCCACTCACCAATATCACACTGGCCCCTGAACGAGCAGCAGCAGCAGCAATTGCGTAGCCCATTTTTCCGGAGCTGCGATTGCCAATGTAACGCACCGGGTCAATATCTTCATAGGTCGGGCCAGCGGTCACCACAAGTTTGATGCTCGCCATCACAGATTGCCCCTTAAACAGCTGTAACAAACCATCAACCAACTCAGCAGGCTCCAGCATCCGCCCCGCCCCAACCTCACCACACGCCTGTTGTCCACTCGCGGGACCAAGGCAGCTATACCCACGCTGTTGCAGCCGCGCTACATTATGTTGAGTCGCCTTATTCTCCCACATCAAACGATTCATCGCTGGGGCAAGAGCAAGTGGCGCAGAGGTTGCCAGGCAGAGCGTCGTCAATAGATCATCCGCCATCCCAGCCGCTAAACGTGCCAGTGTATTGGCGCTCGCCGGTGCGATCAAAATAAGGTCCGCCCAACGCGCCAACTCAATGTGCCCCATGGATGCCTCAGCGGCAGAGTCGAGTAGATCGAGATGCACGGGGTTGCCTGTGAGCGCCTGAAAAGTCATTGGAGTAATAAACTCACAAGCCCCTCGGGTCATCACGACCCGCACCTCTGCCCCAAGGCTGCCCAGCTGACGAACCAGATCGGCCGATTTATAGGCGGCAATACTGCCCGTTACCGCCACGATAATATGTTTTTTGTCGAGTAGACTCATCAATTTCATTAACAATTCAGGTTGTTTGCGCTACTTTATACAGGATTAGAAATCTTTACACGAAAAAGATCACCGTAAGTCACCCTTTGTGGCTAAATCGAACACCACCATAATACAGGGAGAGATTATGGCAATTACCGACTGGCCCAAAGAAGAGCGGCCCCGCGAAAAATTACTTGCTCGGGGTGCCGATGCACTCTCCGATGCAGAGCTTCTCGCTATTTTCTTGCGTACTGGCACCCGTGGAAAGACCGCGGTCGATCTTGCCCGTGAACTGCTCAATGAATTTGGCTCACTCAATGCTTTGCTTCGCGCTGATCAGCAGCAGTTTTGTCAGGGTGCCGGGCTAGGCGAGGCAAAATATGGCCAACTGCAAGCCGTATTGGCAATGGGGCGTCGTTATCTTTTTGAGTCTTTGCAGCGGGGTGATGCCATTGCCAGCCCCGATGCTACTCGGCAATTTTTGAGTGCTCGGCTACGCCACTATCGACATGAAGTTTTTGCCTGCCTGTTCTTGGACACACGTCATCAGGTCATCCAATTTGAAGAGCTTTTTAATGGCACCATTGATGGCGCGGCGATCTACCCCAGAATTATCGTGCAAAAAGCACTTCAATATAATGCCGCCGCCGTGATATTGAGCCACAACCACCCTTCGGGTATAAAAGAGCCTAGTCTGGCAGACAAACAGATTACCCAGCAGATTTGCAACGCCTTAAAGCTGGTGGATATCCGGGTATTGGATCACTTTATTGTAGGGGATGGCGAGGCGCTCTCTTTTGCCGAAAAAGGGTTGCTGTAGGGTTGGTCTAACAAGGCAGCAGGGGGTAAGCGCTTCTATTTTAACTCTTTTTTGTACTCATCAAAAATCGCCTTTAACGCATCGACCGCATCGCTGACATCATCCTTCGATTTTGTTGGGCTCTTATCCGCTATTGGGCTCTCCTCCTTTGCAGGGGCTGGGGCCTTAGCCGCTGCTGGACGCTTGTCTATTACAGGTGGTCTGAGCACGGTGGGGTTTTCTACACTCACTGCCGCCTGCCTTTTCAAGGCCGGTAATATGTTCTGGCTAGCACTTAACCAGCGCATCAGTATGATCGTAATATTATCAGCACGGGGTGCTGATCGCTTATCCGCCTCGGTGGCGAGTTTGCTGGCCATATCATCGACATAATAGCCATTAACCAATGTTTCAATTTTCTGGTCACCCATTGCGCTCCACAGCCCATCGGTGCAGAGCAACACCATATCTCCCATCTTTAAGGGCACCGCTTTGCTAACACTGATCGATTTAATCGCCTCTAAACCACCCAGACAGCGCGTTACCCGGTGACGCTCCGGATGCGTCAACGCTTGTTGAGCGGTCAATGAACCCTCCTGCATCAGCTCTTCTATGCGAGAGTGATCGCGGGTTCGAAACATCAGCTCGCTCTGACGAAAAAGATAGAGGCGGCTATCACCCACATGCGCCCACCAAGCCATACCGGCCTGAACCAAGCAAATGACAGCAGTGGTACGAGGTTGGATAGGCGGTTGTTGACGGATACCGACACGGTTAATTTCGGCATGGGATTCCAGTACCAATTTTTGTAAAAAAGTGACCGGATTTTTTATTAAACCCTGCTCTTTTTCAAATGAGGAGGCGACACAACGAATAACCGTCTGAGAGGCCAACAGCCCCCCTCGGTGACCACCCATTCCATCGGCAACAACCATCACTAGCGCCTCACCATTAGAGAAGCTGCCATAGCTATCCTGGTTCTCTTTACGATTACCAATACGAGTGACGGTACCAAGCTGATATTTCATCCTAGTCCTTATTAAAACTCGAGAGTGCGGTGCGAATTTTGGTGAGGTTGTCGCTCACCCACTCCATGAAGGCATCTTGTGTGTCATCAGGCGTGTTCTCATTTTCGCCATACCCATCATTCAGCGCATTAAGAAACTCATCAACACTCTGTGCCCGTAACAGCGGGTCTGGCTCCATTGCCCAATCTATCGCCGTCAACAAACTCTCTGAATAGCGTTTTCGATAGAGGGATAGCATCGGCTTGAGTTTGTCATGCTCCATGCGCTGATTAGCCGGAATAGGGGACTCCCCTTCAATACAGGCGCGCATGGTAGTGCCAATCGCATAAATGTCAGACCATGGGCCCATATACCCCCCGGGCTGACACTGTTCATAGGGCGAGTAGCCCGGTGATACCACCTGCCCCGGTTTATTTTGACGGCTGATATGCTGCTGGTGTACCGCACCAAAATCGAGAAGAACCGGCACACCACCTCGACAGATATGAATATTACTTGGCTTAATATCGAGGTGAAGAATACCCATCGAATGGATATGTTTGAGCCCCTCAAGTAGTCGACTGAAGATGGTACGAATAAAGCGCTCGCTCATCCCCCCTTTATGGTCACGAATATAAGCGCGTAAATTCACCCCTTCGGCGTAACCCATGACCATATAGACCGTCTCATGGGCACTGAAAAAATTACTCACATCAACAATGTTTTCATGTTTGATATTGGCCAGGGTGCGCGCCTCGTGAAGAAACAGGCTGCGCCCTTGGTTAAACAAGGCAATATCCGCCTCACTTTTCGGGGCAACGTTGCCATTCTCCTCGCGCATCGCCAACCGTCTGGGCATGTACTCCTTTATCACCACCTTTTGGTTACTGTTTTCCAGATCAGCTGCACTGTAGACCACGCTGAACCCACCCGTCCCTATCACCTCTTGAATCTGGTAATTATCGACGATACAGCCCGCTTTGAGCGTTTTAACTTTTTGGTTCATAAAAAACTATCGGTTAAAGTAGGGTTTTCTTTTCATGCTAATTGGAATATTTCATTCACAGTATGGAAAGATGCGACGGGAAGTATAAATCGTGCAGCGCTCTCGGTATAGTTATAATGAATTTGTAACTATTCAGCGTGTTTAGATTTTGCCTCAAATCAAGGCATTTTCACACGGAAAGAGGGAGCATATTGAACCTATGTAACCGATTGAGTACGAAAATAACCCAGAGTTGAGGTAAAAGATGAATACGCTGAACAGTGACATGAATTGTTGCGAGGGGAAAACCCATGATTAGCAGCATGACCGCCTTTGCGCGCAGTGAAGCCCAAACACCCCAGGGAGAGCTCAGCTGGGAAATAAGGGCAGTCAACCAGCGCCACCTTGATTGCCAACTCCGTCTTGCAGATGAATTTCGTCTCTTCGAGCCAAAAATAAGAGCGCGCATCAACCACAGCCTGAAGCGGGGGAAAGTAGAGTGTCAGCTACGCTTTAAGGCCGCCACTCCGCAAGAGAGTGAATTTTCAATTAACGAACCACTGGCCCGGCAACTGGCACAGGCCAGTCGCACCGTGGATGGCTTTCTATATAGCCCATCCCCTGTCAGCTCCCTTGAGGTGATGAAGTGGCCGGGTGTGCTGCAATTTCCGCCACTCGACCTCAAGCCACTCGAAACCACCGCGATGGCGTTACTGGATCAAGCACTGCAACAACTGGTTGAAAACCGTCAGCGGGAAGGGAGCAACCTACAGCAACTCATTGAGCTGCGCGCTAGCGGCATTCAACAGCAGCTCGAGCTGATTCGTCAGCGGATGCCGCAACTCCGCAGTGCTATAAAAAGCCGCCTGCAACAAAAACTGGCTGAACTGAGTGAAGCGTTTGATAATAACCGCCTCGAGCAAGAGGTACTGTTACTGGTACAAAAGAGTGATATTGATGAGGAGCTGGATCGTCTTGAGGCACACCTTAAGGAGGTGGCTCATATTTTCGCCAAGGGTGGCCTCTGTGGTCGCCGGCTCGACTTCCTGATGCAGGAGTTCAATCGCGAAGCCAATACCATTGCCTCAAAATCGGTCGATACAGAGATTACCCGCGCTGCAGTCGAGCTAAAAGTGCTGATTGAGCAGGCTCGCGAACAGATACAAAATATAGAGTAGAAAGGGTTATAACTAAAAACCCCCGCCAAAATTAATCTGGCGGGGGTTTAAGCGGAAACAGCCCGTTAAGGCCATAAAACCGACACAAGCCGTTTAGTGATTATATTCCAACTCACTCTCAGTACTTACGGTTTTGGTAATCAAGCCCATAATAACAATAACCAGCGGCAGTATGGTGAAAAAAGCTACAATCCCATAAAAGGGTATAGTCAGGTGTTCCATGGCAACAATCCTCTCTCTAGTCTATATAGTTATAATATTATACCGGCCGCCAATGACAGGATCCCCATAACCCTTTATTTGTCACTCGCGTTCAGACCGGATGAGTCGAATCTAGTCGCTTTCCTGAGCAGTGTCCATACATTTCAACCGCCAATTTGCAATATTGCTAAAAATAATCAGACTCTAGGTATGTTGTTGTCTTTTAAGACAAAAGACAACAGTATCCGCAGAGTTTGTGGTGCTTTACTCGCAAGCAAGCTGAATACCTTGCCATGCCACCTCAGCAAGGTGATCAATTTCATCCGTAGAGATCACATAAGGGGGCATGAAGTAGATAACATTACCCAGTGGGCGTAACAGCGCCTGGTGCTTAAGCGCGTGCCGGTAAACAATCAAACCACGTCGCTCTTGCCATGGGAATGGCTCGCGACTCTTTTTATTTTTTACCATCTCAATGGCCAGCACCATACCCGTTTGGCGTACCTCGGCAACATTTGGATGCTCCGCAAAATGTGCAGTCGCCTGCTGCATGTGACGCGCAAGGTGCCGATTACTCTCAATCACATTATCCTGCTCAAAAATATCCAGCGTCGCCAGTGCGGCACGACAAGCGAGTGCGTTGCCGGTATAGCTGTGAGAGTGCAAAAAGGCTTTCAAGGTATCGTAGTCATCATAAAAAGCGTCGTAGATTTTATCGGTAGTCATGGTAACTGAAAGCGGCAAATAACCACCGGTGAGCCCTTTAGAGAGACACATGAAGTCCGGGGTAATATCGGCCTGCTCGCAGGCGAACAAGGTGCCGGTGCGGCCAAAGCCCACCGCAACCTCATCTGCAATCAGGTGGACATTGTGACGATCACAGGCCTCACGCAACAACTCCAGGTAGACTGGGTGATACATACGCATATTGCCTGCACACTGGATCAGGGGCTCAATAATCACGGCACACACCTCATCAGCATGCTGCTCCAGTGTCTGCTCCATCTGCACAAACATGCGACGACTATAAGCCTCTTCACTCTCGCCCTCGTCACGATAGAAACAGTCGGGTGAAGCAACCGTAATCGGCTCTAGTAGCAACTCGGCGTAGATCTCTTTATAAAGCGCCACGTCACCCATCGCCAGCGCACCCAGCGTCTCACCATGGTAGCTATTGGAGAGATTGATAAAGCGCTTCTTTTTATTCTGCCCAGTGTTGTACCAGTAGTGGAAGCTCATTTTAAGTGCCACTTCCACCGCTGAGGAGCCATTATCCGCATAAAAGCAGCGGTTGAGCCCCTCAGGTGTCAGTTTAATAAGGCGCTCGGCCAATTCAATGGCAGCATAATGGGTAAAGCCGGAAAGAATCACATGCTCCAGATCTTCCATCTGCTCACGTAGTGCCGCATTAATACGCGGGTTGGCATGGCCGAAAATATTGACCCACCACGAGCTAATGGCATCGATATAACGATTACCATCAAAATCCTCCAGCCAGACCCCTTCACCACGTTTAATCGGTGTCATGGGTAACCATTCATGGTCTTTCATCTGGCTACAGGGGTGCCAGATGGCCGCAAGGTCACGTTGAATCAGGTCAGCGTTATTCATAACAGTTCCTATTTATCGGTAAAGGGTAGGTCGGACTAAATAGTGGTTGATGTACTAGTCATCGGACAGAAATAGGGTGTTTATTACGAGTGAAGCTATCTGCTAAAACCGCTATAGTGGTGTGATGTCTGAATCATTCTACATCCCCCCCCCTAAACTTCAATGGCAAGAGCAGACTCCCCGCGCAACCGACTATGATGATATCTATTTCTCCCAGGGTTTAGGGCCAGAGGAGAGTCAGTACGTTTTTTTAGAGCAAAATCACCTGCCACAACGCTGGAAGGAGGGTGGCCACTTTACCATTGCCGAAACCGGTTTTGGTACCGCACTTAACTTTTTACTGACATGGCAATTATGGCGCAAAAAAAGCCAACCCAGTCAGCGGCTACACTTTATATCGGTAGAGGGCCATCCACTCACCCATGACGATTTATGCCGTGCAACCGCCCCATGGCCATCACTCCAACCACTGGTAAAAAAGCTGTTAGCGGCCTATCCCGCGTCGGTTGCGGGCACCCATCGCTTGCAACTTGATGATAATGTTAGCTTAACCCTGTTATTTGGCGATATCAGCGAGGTGCTGCCCAGCCTGCACGCCCGGGTTGACGCCTGGTTTCTGGATGGTTTTGATCCAGCCAAAAACCCCGCAATGTGGAGTGATCGCCTCTACCAGCAGATGGCACGACTCACCGCATCCCAAGGCACTTTCGCAACCTTTACCGCCGCCGGAAAGGTGCGGCGAGGTTTACAGACTGCCGGCTTTGAGGTGCAAAAGGTTAAGGGCTTTGGCCGCAAGCGAGAGATGCTTCGGGGTCTCTTGCCACACGCTACTAAACCCGCCAGTAAAGCCCCCTGGTTTGATCTACCTAAACCCGCATTCAAAACAAACTCAACACCACGAGCCGTCATCATTGGTGCCGGTATTGCCGGAGCAGCCTGTACATATCAGCTCTCACGCCACGGCTGGCAAGTCTCGGTGGTAGATCAACACCCCGCCCAAGCTCAGGGTGCCTCCGGTAATCCAGCAGGCGCTTTTTATCCGGCACTCAGCAATGACTTAAGCCCTTACTGCCGCTTCTACCTCAGTGCATTCCTCTACACCACTCGCTGTTTCTCCCAGTGGCAAGCGGCGGGTAAGCAGTTTGGCCTGCTGGGTAAAGGGTTGCTGCAACTCGCATATGATGATTTACGCCAACAACGCCAGCAAGGCATTATCAAACTACTGGGCGAGAGCGCCATTGCGCTACACCTGGATAGAGAGCAAGCCAGTGAGCAGAGTGGTATTCCACAACACACCGGCGGAATCTTTTTCCCCCAGGGTGGCTGGTTAGACCCAGGCAAGTTATGTGAATTTTTATTACAGCAGTCACAGCCAGAGCAGCACTACAACACAACGGTTAAGCGCCTGGAGCGGAGTGGAAAGGGCTGGCGATTAATCACTGATCAATGTGAGTTGGAGGCAGATATTGTAGTGGTTGCTGCTGGCGATGGCATTCAACACCTCAAACAGAGCCAGCCTTTTCCCATCACCATTGCCCGTGGTCAAATCAGCCTGCTGACAGCCTCCGAGCAGAGTAAAAAACTCAAGTGTGCCGTCTGCCACGAGGGCTACCTACTACCCGCCATAGGCAATCAACACGTCGTGGGTGCCAGTTATGGCGTGAATGACCGTGATAGCCGCATTCGTATAGAAGATCGGCAACATAATCTGATGCTGCTGAAAACACGCCAAAGCAATTTTTTTGAATACATCAATATCCACGAACAGGGCAAGGAGCGGGTAGGACTGCGAGCGACCACCCGAGATCGTTTACCACTGGTGGGGGCGATACCGAATCATCACGCTTATGTAAAAGATTATGCCACGCTCTGTCACGGACATCGCCCTGCGCGCTACCCCAGCCCACGCCACCTGGATGGCCTCTACATTTTAGGTGGTTTGAGCTCACGAGGGATAACCAGCGCACTGCTCTGTGCCGAATTGCTAGCCTGCCAGATTAACAACGAGCCACTCCCCCTGCCACAAACGTTGGTGGATGCCCTCAACCCGGCACGTTTTCTGGTGCGAGACCTGAAACGAGGCAAGTGGAAAACAGAGGCATCATTATGAACGCAGTAGTCACCGATTCTGATAATAAACCACGCGGCCACGGGTGGGGGGTATCACCATCATATATGGACTATCACACTCAACACAATGTGCAGCACCTACTCAAAAACACATGATGACCGTACAGCGGCAGAGTTTCAATCTCTCAATAGAGAGGGTAAGCTACCACAATGAATTTATCCTTTACAAAAATGCAGGGCTTGGGTAACGATTTTGTGGTGATTGATGCCATCAACCAAGCGGTTGAACTGACATCGGAGCAAGCCCGATTTATTGCTGATCGTCACTTTGGTGTTGGCTGTGATCAGCTGTTGCTAGTGGAAAAAACAGCACTACCCGGCGTTGATTTTCGCTACCGGATTCTGAATGCCGATGGCAGCGAAGTGGAGCAGTGTGGTAACGGTGCCCGCTGTTTTGCGCGCTTTGTGCGGCATAAGGGGCTGACAAATAAAAATGTCATCGTGGTTGAAACCTGCGCTGGCAACATGACGCTCCACTTGCTGGAAAATGAGCAGGTGCGAGTCGATATGGGGGTGCCGCAGTTGCAACCCGCCAAGATCCCTTTCGATGCACCACAGCAGGCCAGCCGTTACGAAATTGATGTTGCCGGCAAAACATGGCAGGTGGGAGCGGTCTCGATGGGCAACCCCCATGTGGTGGTCGCGGTTGATGATATTCAGCAGGCACCCGTCACAACGCTAGGACCCTTACTGGAGTCACACCCACGTTTCCCAAACCGGGTAAATGTAGGCTTTATGCAGCGGCTCAGCCCACAGCATATCAAACTGCGAGTATATGAACGGGGTGCTGCCGAAACCTTCGCTTGTGGCAGTGGCGCATGTGCGGCGGTGGTTTCTGGTAGAATGCGCGGCTGGCTGGATGAGTCTGTTACGGTCTCCCTCCCTGGGGGGGATTTAATGATCCGTTGGCCTGGTGAGGGTCAATCGGTTGAGATGAGTGGCCCGGCGGTCATTGTTTTTGAAGGTAGTATGGTGTTATGAGTTCACAACAAAAAAGCGCAACGATGGAAGAGCAAGAGAAGCAAACCATCGAATATTTGCGTAACCACCCTGGGTTTTTTAACGACAACGCGGCACTGCTGGCTGAGCTGGAGGTGCCCCATGTGCAGTCGGGCAATCGAGTCTCATTGATTGAACGCCAGGTCAAAATATTGCGCGAGCAAAAGGGCGAACTCAAGGTGCACCTGCAAGAGTTGATTGCCATCGCCCGGGATAATGATAGCCTGAATAAACGCCTCAACAGCCTTACGCTGGCTCTGTTACTTGAAAAAGATAGAGAGGCTTTCATCACGCAGCTAAAAAAACGGCTACATGATGACTTTGCAGCTGATATCGTCACCCTGCACCTGCGTGAAGGGGATATTGAGCCTGGCTGGCAAGATCTCTACCAAATCGTTAAACAAGAGGGTGTGAAGTGCGGCAGCCCCGCAGAGAGCAACAAGCAGCAACTGTTTGGTGAAATGGCCGATGGAATCGACTCTGTTGCGCTCATTTCGCTGGGTGAAGCGGGCTTGCTAGCCATCGGCAGCCACGACAGCGAGCACTTTCACAAAGATGTTGCCACCGACTACCTCAAGCAGCTTGCCGCCGTGGTCAAAGTAATTTTAGCGCGTTTAAACTAATCAGTGGATGCCTCCGAAGCCGACTGGATCAGTGATTTTATCGGCCACCTCAGCAATGAGCGACAACTCTCACCCCACACCCGTAACAACTACCAGCGTGACCTCAAGCAGCTACAACGCTATTGTGATAAGCAGAAAATTGAGCACTGGAGACAGCTCGACAGCGCCGCCATTCGCCACTATATAGCATGGCGACACCGTAATGGCCTAGCAGGCAGTAGCCTGCAACGTGAGCTCTCGGCAATACGCTCCTTCTTCAATTATCTCATTCGAGAAAAGCGCCTAAACAACAACGCAGCGCAAGGGGTGAGCGCCCCCAAGAGAGGGCGAAAGCTACCCAAAACCCTCGATGTTGATGAAATTAGCCAGCTGCTGGATGGCCCTGCCATTGACCCCGAAGATCCGCTGCAACTGCGTGATTTCACCATGATCGAGCTGATGTACTCCTGTGGTTTACGACTCACTGAGCTGGTCACACTGGATATGAGTGGTCTCGACCTTAACAGCGCCATGGTGCGCGTACTGGGAAAGGGCAACAAAACCCGCGAAGTGCCGGTGGGTAGTAAAGCAGTTGCCGCGCTGCGTGACTGGCTCAAGATTCGCCCCTCCCTTGCCAACACCGACGAAACAGCACTCTTCGTCGGCAAACAGGGTAAGCGTCTCACCCCCCGCGCGGTACAAAAGCGCATTAAAGAACAGGGCTTAAGGCAGGGGCTTATGGCCAACGTACATCCCCATCGCCTTCGCCACTCCTTCGCCAGCCACCTGCTCGAATCCAGTGGTGATCTGCGCGCTGTACAAGAGCTGCTCGGCCACGCCGACATCTCAACTACCCAAATTTACACCCACCTCGACTTTCAACACCTTGCCGAGGTGTATGATAAAGCACACCCAAGGGCCAAAAAAAAACCATCACCATGAGCACCAAAAGCCGCAGTTTCAACGGCCTGTGGATTTAAGTGAGTGGTTTGATCAAGAACATGAAACATGTTCCGATTTATTGTGTAGTAACCATTAATAGTGGCGCATAGACAACAAAACACCCGCGCAGGGAATAGCATTTAGATGACCGTAGGGCAGCAAACAGAAAACAACAAACGAGCTCATACCCGTTATACCTTGAAGCTGCCAGCAACCATTACTCGCGCCCTGCCATCCCAACAAGTCGTTGAAATTTATGATTTTTGTATCGGTGGCATGTATCTGGTAACAGGCCATATGGGTACAAACACTACGCCGGTGAGTCATCATGAAGTCATTGATATCAACTTCATTCTGCCAGACAACCTCAGCCACTCCCACCACCTGCAAGCACGGGTAATACGTGTGACCAGCAACAGCCTGGGTGTTGCCTTTCTCAACCCCAACAAAACCACTCTGCAAAGCATTTTAAACTACGCCGTAGCACAACAACCCGCAGCCACACCACTCGCAGTCACCGACCAGAAAGCCGGTGACAGCTACTCTGAAATCGCCACGCTGCTAATGAAAAAAATGCAGGATGTTATTGATGACTATCTGCTGAAGCAGGAGGCAGCGTTGATGAGCCTGGCTAAAAACGCCGACACTCACATTC
The DNA here is from genome assembly GCA_021647245.1 of Gammaproteobacteria bacterium. Lineage (NCBI taxonomy): Bacteria > Pseudomonadati > Pseudomonadota > Gammaproteobacteria > Gammaproteobacteria bacterium. Next base: position 46,113 of record JAKIVC010000002.1, on the reverse strand, counting down.
AACAAAACAGCTACTTTAGTGTGATTGAGCAGTTTAACGGGCCGGCCGGAAAACGCTTCAAAAATGACTTTTTGACAACCTTGCAACAGGTGCTGGCCGAGCGCTCCACGCAGCCAAGCTCACCCGCTCAGCCCACCAATAACCTAGAACAGGCCGAAGACTTTTCACTGGTGAATGATGATGAGCTAAATGACTGGATTGCCCGCTCAGATATTGCCAACAAAATAGAGTCATGTTACCACCAAGAGCTCGTCGGTATTGAGCAGCGCCTCACGCAACTACTGGGCTATACCATCTCTGCCCGCAATAACCCAATGGGGCCAGAGTCTATCTCCAATGCCTATCAGGGGGCACTCAAAAGCCTCACCCTGAATCATGAGGTTTATTCGGCCTGTTGCAGAATATTTCGCGACACCCTGTCCGACGGTATGGGCTCTGTTTATCAGCAGGTAAGTCAACGAATGATTGCGCTTGGCTTGCCGTCTGAGATCAGTTATTCGATTAAGAAAACCACGGCATCAACACCCAGCAACCCCAAAAACAGCGTTGCTGAGCCCACCGCCGAAAAGAGAAAAAATAACCCGCAAGCAGATGAGTCAGAAGAGCTCTATAACCTGATATCGACACTACAATTCCTCCATCAGACAACGCAAAAAGAGCCGACAGAGCATCATCATGAGAGCCACCACCACTACTCGCCACAAGAGCTTGTTGAGACACTTAAAAAACTCAATTCAAACCAACATGCAACACCTCCAGTAGCGACCAGTGAGGAGTCAACACAGCGCTCCATCACACTGCAGCTGCTGCAGGAGATTGAGAGCCGCCATGATGGAAAAACCCTCTCACCTGAAGAGATGCGGGTTATGGAGACCACCGGCACACTCTACGAAGAGATGTATCAAGATAGCCAAATCACCCACGGGGTAAAAGAGTGGCTGGGTAAGCTTGAGCTGCCTATGCTGGATGAAGCACTCCAAGATGACTCCATTCTCTACGATTCAGACCATCTGGCACGACGTTTTATCAACAAGCTGACCCAGCTGGAATATTACAACGATCAGGAGTTGGACAACCTCAAAGGGGACCTGCGAAAAAACATTGAAAGTATGTTGCAGCAACTCTCGCAACAACAAAGCATGGAGCCTGTGCTGGTAACACAGCTACTGGAAAAGGTAGAGTCTCTACTGCATGTTCAGGATAAGGCTTATCAACACAACCTCAGTGATGCTCTTCATGCCTGTAGTGACCACGCCACGCTCCCCTCACTGCAGATCAACAGCTTATCCATACAGAGCCCCGATACCGATGAAGAGCAGTTAAAAGAGTGGCGAAAACGCATTCGGCGCATGAGGAGAGGGGACTGGGTTCTGTTTGATGCGGGCGACAGCGATGCCAAGCGCCTCTGCCTGACCTGGGTTTCAGATGATTTTACCGACTACGCTTTTGTTAACCTGAAAGGGCAAATGCAAGGCACCATCAAGGTCGATATTTTGGCGCTACAGCTATACAGCGGTGCGGCGGTGGTGCTTGATAATGCCGATGACAGCGCGTTTGATCGAGCACAATACAGTATGCTGCAGAAGCTCAATGAGAAGCTCCTGCACGAAACCACCCACGATGCCCTTACCGGGTTGGTCAACCGGCGAGAGTTTGAGAAAAGCCTAAAACAGCTACACTCCACACCATCAGATAGCCAAGACATTATCTGCTACTACGACCTGGATTATTTTGATGTTATTAACAACTCTTTTGGCTACGAAGCAGGGGATAAGCTACTGATAGAAGTGGCCAATATATTCGAAGAGGTATTGGCAGAGCGAGGGCTTTTAGCACGGGTGGGTGGCAATGAGTTTGCCCTGTTACTAAAAGCGTTCACGGTTGATGATGCGCTTACGATTACCGAGCAGTTCAAAGACGCATTGAGAGCGTATCAATTTATCTATGAAGAGAGTAGAAGTGCGGTATCGTTCTGTAGTGGCGTAGTCCCTATCAATCTGGAGCAACACGAGGCCACTCGCCTGTTACAGACCGCTGAAGCCGCCTGCCGCCTGGCTAAGGGGAGGGGTGTTAACCAGCTGCATGTCATTCAAGCTGATGACCATGACCTGAAAAAAAGTAATCTGGTCATCTACTGGGCATCCAAAATAGATGACAAACTCAACAGCAACAGCTTGATGTTGCGCTATCAGCCCATCGTTCCGGTCACTGATAAAACACTGCGACCACATGCAGAGATTCTACTGGGGATCACCGACCAAACCGGCAGCCTCGTCTCCCCCGAACACTTCATACTCGCCGCAGAGCGATACCGCCGTATGCCGGAGATTGACCGCTGGGTAATCAGCAACGTACTAAAATTCTTTAAGAATCACCCCTCACACTTGGATAGACTAGGTGGCATCGCCATCAACCTCTCTGGGCTGTCGGTAAATGATGACAAGATTATCCCTTTTATCATGGACCAGCTAAAGGCATCGCAACTCCCCGCCTCACACATCTGTTTCGAAATAACCGAAACGGCCGGTATCGAAAATCTCTCTGGTGCCGCTGAATTTATCAATGAAATAAAACAGTGTGGCGTCAGTTTTTCGCTGGATGATTTTGGCACCGGCATGTCATCTTACGCCTACCTGAAAAACCTGCCAGTCGATTACATCAAAATAGATGGCTCTTTTGTGCGCGATATTGTCAACAACAAAAGTGACCACGCGATGGTGAAATCAGTCACCGAAATTGGCCACTTTATGGGTAAAAAAATTATCGCCGAATGTGTGGAGAGCAACGCTTCGCTTGAGGTTTTGCGACAAATTGGGGTTGATTATGCGCAGGGATACGCCATACAGCGCCCCCAGCTCATTGATAGCCTGCATACAAAAATTGAAAGTAACACTCATCCGAATAACTCATAAAGACTCCCTTCACACCAAGCGCGCCACTGGTTAAACTCTGTACAATGATGCATAGTAAAAAGATAGAAACTGAACAGAGTAGGAGAGCAGAGTGGCACATACGCCAGAGCATACTGAATTTAAAGCCATTAATATCGCCATATTAACCGTTTCAGATACCCGTACTGAAGAGACCGACAGCTCAGGTAAAATACTTGTCGAGCGTCTCACCCAGCATGGGCACATGCTTGCTGAAAAGGTGATTTTGGTTGATGATCGTTATCAGTTGCGCGCCCAGGTTTCTCAATGGATTGCCGATGATGAAGTACAAGCGGTCATCATTACCGGCGGAACGGGGATGACCGGGCGTGATATTACCCCTGAAGCCATGATGCCGCTATTTGATAAAAATATTGATGGTTTTGGTGAAATATTCCGTTTTCTTTCTCTGGATGATATTGGCACCTCAACAGTTCAGTCACGGGCAGTGGCGGGGGTGGCAAATGGCACCCTCATTTTCTGTATCCCCGGCTCCAGTGGTGCCTGCAAGCTGGCATGGGATGGTATCCTTCAACAGCAGCTGGATAGCCGCACCACACCCTGCAATTTTATCAACCTGATTCCCCGCCTCAAAGAGCGTTAAACGGTTATGAACACCTCTGACAAACCCATGGATATCTGTGAAGAGCATGCCCGAAAACTGCTACGGGTTGAGGAGGCGCTATCGCTCTTTCTCAACAGTGCACCGTTGATCACACAACACGAATCGATACCCACTCAAAAAGCGCTGGGCAGGGTGCTTACCGAAGATATTTTTTCCCCATTCGATATGCCCACCGTCGATAATAGCGCCATGGATGGTTATGCCATTCACCTTAATGATCTCAAAAGCAGCCATGAACGGCGACTTAAAATAGCGCAGACGATTCCTGCTGGCGCTGCGGTGCAACCCTTTAAGCAAGGGAGCTGTGCGCGCATCTTCACCGGTGCGCCCTTGCCAACCGGTGCCGATACTGTTATCCCTCAAGAGGCGTGTAATATTGAAGATGGGTGGGTTATTTTTCCTGGTCAAATAGAGGAGGGTGCCAATATTCGCCGCCAGGGTGAAGAGGTTTCCGGTGGTGACAAGCTGCTCTCCAAGGGGCAAAAGATCAGAGCACAAGAGCTTGGCATGATCGCTACGTTGGGTTTGGCACGCGTCACCGTTACACGTCCGCTTAAGGTCGCGATATTTTCAACCGGTGATGAGCTCACACCACTGGGAGAGCTGCGTGCAAGTGGTCATATATACGACAGTAACCGCTACGTCCTTAATGCCCTTCTACAAACTCAGGGACATGAGGTGATTGACCTGGGAGTGGTTCCAGATCACCTGCAGGCAATCTGCGATACACTGCGTGAAGCGGCAAAGGCAGACCTTATTATCACCAGTGGCGGTGTTTCAGTAGGGGATGAAGATCACGTCAAAGCTGCCGTGGCACAATTGGGGACAATCGACTCCTGGCGCATCGCCATTAAGCCGGGCAAACCGCTCGCCTATGGCACTGTTAAGGAGACCCCTTTTTTTGGTCTTCCGGGTAATCCGGTTGCAACATTCATCACCTTCTGCCTATTTGTCCGCCCCTATCTACAGAGCATGCAAGGCATCCACCACCACACACCTCTCTCAATAACGCTACCCGCCGGGTTCAGCCACAAACCGGGCCGCCGCCGCGAATACCTGCGAGCCAATATTGAGCAGGGGAGGATAGTGCCACTACCACAACAAGGTTCTGCCATGATGAGTTCTCTCACTCAAAGTGAAGGGTTAGTGGTTATCCCTGAGGAGCAGGCAGTTTCAGAGAGCGACTCCCTGGAGTTTATACCCTACAGTGCATATTTCAGCTGATGAGAGCTGAAATCGGCAACCTGTGCGGCGTCATTCTGGCCGGTGGGCGCGGCAGACGTATGGGCGGTGGTGATAAAGGATTACAGGAGTATCAGGGTCGCCCTTTGGTTGAACATCTGTTAGCTCGCCTGCAACCCCAGTTGAAACAGCTCGCTATCAACATCAACCGCAATCAACAACAATACCGTAAATACAAATTAACACTCTGTCAGGACCGCTGGCCCGATTATCGAGGGCCACTCGCCGGTATAGCCAGCGCCTTTGACTCAATTGATACACCCTATCTGTTGTTCTGCCCTTGTGATACCCCACTGATTCCAAAAGATTTGGTGACTCGCCTAATCAAGAGCCAAAACCAACAACAGAACCCGCTCACTATCGTCGAATCACCCCGGGGGATACAACCACTCTGCTGCCTGATGCACCGCTCACTGCAGCCATCACTACTCAACTACCTGAACCGTGGTGAGCGGCGTGTTCAAGAGTGGATGCGACAGCAACAACCGGCTATCACCCATTATCAAAGTGATAAACCCTTCAAAAATATTAATACCCTGGCACAGGTTCAGGCCGTAAACCAAGAGTAATCGTCGTGCAGCAGGCGTGTTTCTATCGGGGGATTAGGGTATATTGGCCAAATTGATTTCAACTCCCTAAGGTAACGCAACAGCATGAGCTCAAACCAGGCCTCTCCAAGTTTTGAATGGATCCGCAGCGAAAGCATCGCCTCACTCAATATAGAGATTCAGGAATATCGTCATAAAAAGACCGGTGCACAGCACTTTCATATCGCAGCTGATGACAGCAATAACGTCTTCCTGGTGGCCTTTCGTACGGTACCTCATGACTCTAAAGGTGTTGCGCACATTCTAGAGCACACCACGCTCTGCGGCAGCCAGCGATATCCAGTTCGTGACCCTTTTTTCATGATGAGCCGCCGCTCACTCAACACCTTTATGAACGCCTTCACCTCCAGCGACTGGACGGCCTACCCCTTTGCCAGCCAGAACCAAAAAGATTTCACCAACCTGTTACAGGTCTACCTGGATGCGGTATTTTTTCCGACCCTGAATGAATTAGATTTTGCACAGGAGGGGCACCGTGTAGAGTTTGCCGAAGAGGGCAACCCTGACTCTGAGCTAGTCTACAAAGGAGTCGTCTTCAATGAGATGAAGGGCGCGATGGGCTCACCATCACGCTCACTGTGGCAAGCGCTAACCAGTCAACTGTTTCCCACCGTCACCTACCACTACAACAGTGGCGGAGAGCCAACAGAGATTCCTAAACTCAGCTACGACGAGCTAAAGGCGTTTCACCACGACCATTACCACCCCTCAAATGCCATTTTTATGACCTATGGCAATACCCATGCGGCAGAGCTGCAACTGCAATTTGAGGAGCACGCACTCAAGCGCTTTGACAAGCTGGATATCAACATAAAAGTCGCCAACGAGCAGCGCTACAGCGAACCTCAGCACGTCACTAAATATTATGCGCTGGAAGATGAGGAGGAGAGTGATAACAAAACCTTCATCAATCTCGGCTGGCTGCTGGGTGAGAGTACCGACCTAGAAGCCAACCTGACCGCCAACCTGCTATCCGACCTGTTACTGGACAACAGTGCCTCACCACTGCGTAATGCGTTGGAGACCACCGAGCTGGCGAATGCACCTTCACCCTTATGTGGCCTGGAAGATACCAACAAGGAGATGGTTTTTGTCTGCGGGGTTGAGGGGGCTGAGGCAGAGAATGCTGAGGCTGTAGAAGCACTTATTCTCGAAGTTTTGAACCGGGTCGCTAAAGAGGGAGTGGCGCAAGAGCAGCTGGATTCAGTGCTGCACCAATTGGAATTAAGCCAGCGAGAAGTGGGGGGAGATAGCTACCCCTATGGTCTGACACTGATTCTCAACGGCCTCTCTAGCGCCATTCATGGTGGTGATATGGTGGCACAACTCAATGTAGATAAAAGCCTCGCGGCACTGCGTAAAAAGGCTGCTCAACCCGGTTTTATACAGCAACAAATCAAAAACCTGCTACTCAATAACCCACATCGAGTTCGCATCACCTATCAACCCGACAGCGAACTTAATAAGCGTTCAGCACAACAAGAAGCTGCACAACTGGCGGCAATTAAAGCTCAGTTGAGCCAACAGCAGAAACAAGCGATTATCGATCAGGCCGCTCAACTAAAAGCACGTCAGTGCCAACAAGATGACCCGGATGTGTTACCAAAAGTTGGGCTGAATGATGTACCCTCTGACCTGCTCATTCCTGACGGCACACAACAGACATCCAATGGCATACCCACCACGCTTTATGCGCAAGGTACCAATGGTCTGATCTACCAACAGTTAGTTGTCGATCTGCCCAATATGGATGAAAGCCTTAAGCAACTCCTGCCCCTCTATTGTGACTGCCTCAGCGAAGTGGGCAGCGCCGGTCGTGACTACCTGGAAACCCAGGCCTTCCAAGCGGCTGTCAGTGGTGGTATCAGTGCTAATATCGCCTACCGTGGTGACCCCGATGATGTCAACAGAACCAACAGCTTCCTAGTTATTAGCAGCAAAGCACTGGTACATAACCAGGATAAGCTCACCTCCCTGATGCAGCAAACCTTCGAGCAGCCACGCTTTGATGAGTTGCCACGCCTCAAAGAGTTGATCACTCAGGTACGGTTCCACTGTGAACAGGGGGTTACCGACCAGGGGCATGGCCTTGCAATGGTTGCCGCTAGCAGCCGCCTTGCACCCAGTGCAGCGCTTTCCCACCACTGGGAGGGGTTGTGTAGCATTCAGCAGATAAAAGCGCTGGACAAGTCATTTTCTGAAAATGCCGAGCTACAAGCGTTTGCAGATAAACTACAACAGATCCATGAAATTATGCAGCGGGCACCACGCCAGCTACTGGTGGTTGGAGAGCAAGAGCACCACCAGCAGTTCTTGAACAATCTCGGTCAATGGCAACACCCAGCCAGCCAGCAGCACACACCCTTCACTATTGACTACACGCCCGGTCTAACCACTGAGGCGTGGACCACCAGTACCCAGGTTAATTTTACCGCCAAAGCTTATGCGGGTGTTGCTGCTAACCATCTCGATGCACCCGCATTAATGATTTTAGCTCCCTACTTGCGTAATGGCTTCCTGCACCGCACAATTCGTGAGCAGGGTGGTGCTTATGGCGGCGGCGCAAGCTTCGATGGCAGCTCAGGTAGCTTCCGCTTCTACTCTTATCGCGATCCACGCTTAACAGAGACGCTGGCCGACTTCGATAACTCGGTACAGTGGTTGCTCAACGAGCAACAACCCAAACATATGCTGGAAGAGGCGATCCTCGGTATTGTCTCTCGCCTGGATCAACCCGCATCCCCCGCAGGCGAAGCCAAGCGAGCCTTCCATAACAACCTGCATGGGCGTACCCCAGCACAACGACGCAACTTCCGCTCACGGGTGCTACAAGTCACCATTAATGACCTACAACGGGTAGCAGAACACTATTTGATTAACGGCCAGGCCAATACCGCCGTAATCTGTAATGAAGAGACCCTGGATAAGGCATCGGCCCTCAATCTGAAACAGATTAAGCTATAAAGGCATCATCATGGAACATGATTACAAGCTGATACTAAAGGTGCGTGATTACGAGTGTGATATTCAAGGTATTGTTAATAACAGTGTCTATATGAACTATCTAGAGCATGCGCGTCATGAGTTTCTGCTGGAGAGAGGTATAAATTTTTCAGAGCTGGCAAATAACAACATCAATCTAGTCGTGATACGTGCTGAGCTGGATTACAAGCTACCACTACTCAGTGGTGATCAGTTTTGGGTTGGCATCAACTTGGTAAAATCATCGAGAGTACGTTTTGATTTCTTGCAGGATATCTACCGAACAAGCGATAACAAATTGATTTTAAAGGCTAAAATAACAGGAACCTCACTCAATGATCGGGGCAGGCCCTACTTGCCAGATGAGATTAAAACGCTCTTCTCGCACGCTGAGCCGGATCTTACATAGTCGCGAAAATCGTATACACTAAATAAGTCGGTTATTTTTGCATTGATCAGCGCGGGGTTAATAATACCCGCACTCACACACAAGCTAAACCCTATACATCAAGATTCGAGACATAAAGTGCATTGCTCTCAATAAAGTCGCGGCGCGGCTCTACATTATCACCCATCAGAGTGGTAAATATTTCATCAGCTGATACCGCATCCTCAATACGCACTTGCAACATACGGCGTGACTCAGGATCCATGGTGGTATCCCACAGCTGATCAGGGTTCATCTCTCCCAGCCCTTTGTAGCGTTGAATATGTTGTCCACGCTTTGCCTCGTTCATCAACCACTCCATCGCCTGTTTAAAGCTATCAATAGGTTGCTGACGCTCACCGCGCTTAATAAATGCACTCTCTTCCAGAAGGCCATCTAACTGCTCTGAGAGCTGCTTGATCACACCGTATTCAGCACTCTCAAAGAACTCCATCGACATATTGCGGATATTGTCCACACCATGCATCTGACAATCTATTACTGCCGTAAACGGCTCATCTTCATCTTCCCGCCTCAGCTCTATACTGTAGATTCCATCTATATTTTCATCTTCATTAAGGCGCTCCGCAAGCTGCACAAACCACTCGCTAGCCTTAGCGTCATCGCTATATAGATGCTCAGTCATTACCGGCATATAAACCATTTTTTCCAGCAGCTCTTGAGGATAGCGCCGCGAGAGCCGGCGAACGGTACTCTGCACAGCAACATAGGACTTAGCCATACTCTCCAGAGCGGTTCCGCCAATACACGGGGCATCCGCATTGACATAGAGACTTGCGTTATCGAGTGCTGTTTGCAATAAGTATTCATTCAATTGCGCATCATCTTTTACGTAGCGCTCCTGTTTACCTTTTTTCACTTTATAGAGTGGTGGCTGCGCGATATAGATGTGGCCTCGCTCTATTATTTCAGGCATTTGACGATAAAAGAACGTCAGCAACAGCGTGCGAATATGAGAGCCATCGACATCTGCATCGGTCATGATAATAATGCGGTGATAGCGTAATTTGTCCAGGTTGAACTCTTCACGCCCAATACCACAACCTAAAGCAGTAATCAGTGTGCCCACCTCTGCCGAGGAGATCATCTTGTCAAAACGAGCCTTTTCAACATTCAAAATTTTACCTTTGAGTGGCAAAATAGCCTGAGTACGGCGATCACGTCCCTGTTTAGCAGAGCCACCAGCGGAGTCACCCTCCACCAGGTAGAGTTCGGACTGTGCCGGATCCTTCTCCTGACAGTCTGCTAATTTACCGGGTAACCCCGCAATATCCAGCGCCCCTTTACGGCGCGTCATCTCACGAGCCTTACGTGCAGCCTCACGAGCACGCGCTGCATCAATAATTTTATTAGCGATCATTTTAGCTTCTGTCGGGCTCTCTAACAGGAACTCACCCAACTTCTCATTCACAATATTTTCTACAATCCCTTTCACCTCTGAAGAGACCAGCTTATCTTTGGTCTGTGAGGAGAATTTAGGATCGGGTACTTTAACCGATAATACTGCGGTCAAACCTTCACGGGCATCATCACCTGAGGTATTCACCTTCTGTTTTTTTGCCAAGCCTTCAGACTCAATATATTGATTTAGAGTACGAGTAAGAGCACCGCGCATACCGGCCATATGTGTACCGCCATCTTTTTGCGGAATATTATTAGTAAAGCAGTAGATATTTTCCTGATAGGTATCATTCCACTGCATGGCCACTTCGACAACCGTGCCCTCTTTTTCTGCTATAAAGTGCATCACATTAGGGTGAAGTGGAGTTTTGTTTTTATTCAAGTAATCAACAAAGGAACTGATACCACCTTCATATTCAAAAATATTCTCTTTCTCTGATCGATTATCTTTAAGCACTATACGCACACCTGCATTCAAGAACGAAAGTTCCCTCAGGCGTTTGGCTAAAATATCGTAGTGGTATTCCAGATTAGTGAATGTTTCACCACTCGGTTTAAAACGGATTTCGGTACCCGTTCTATCGGATGGGCCTACCGCTTTCATGGGTGCTTGTGGTTCACCCATTTTATACTCTTGCTCATAAGCCTCACCATTACGCCAAACCTTCAGCTTAAGTGATTCTGAGAGAGCATTGACCACCGATACGCCGACACCATGCAATCCACCTGATACTTTATATGAATTATCATCAAACTTTCCTCCCGCGTGGAGCACCGTCATAATAACCTCTGCGGCTGAACGTCCCTCATCTTCGTGAATATCTACCGGAATGCCACGGCCATTATCTCTTACTGAAACGGATCCATCTGTATGGATAGTGACATCGATACTACTACAATGGCCTGCAAGAGCCTCGTCAATCGAGTTATCAACCACTTCGAATACCATGTGATGTAGACCTGATCCATCGTCTGTATCACCGATATACATGCCGGGCCTTTTACGCACAGCATCCAAACCTTTTAGTACTTTTATCTTCGAAGAATCGTAGCTATCTGTCATTTAAAAAACTCCCACAAGAAGAATAACTATTATACCACTTCTATCACTAGACCATGTTCCACGTGAAACACTTTTTTATCTTTATCATTAGCAAGCTCTGAACAGTCTATTAATCTGCGCTCTGTGGTTGTTACAAATAGTTGAGCGTTAGAATTTAACAGTGTATTTAAGACTCTACTTCTATTTTCAACATCAAGTTCAGCAGGTAAATCATCCATGAGGATAATACAGCACTTTGAGCGCATCGACTGAAGTAGTTGAACTTGTGCAAGTTTGAATGCGATAACTAATAATTTTAATTGCCCACGCGAGAGTTGATCAACAGCGGAACAACCTAAGTATTTAAATATAAGATCTGCTCGATGCGGCCCATAACCTGTAAAACCTTTTTTTATATCTGATGATAATGTTTTCTTTAAAATCTCATCAAATGATTTTTCATCTGACCACCCTTGGTTAAATGAACAACTAATATCCGTTAGAGAAAACATCTCATCCAGTAATTTATCCAAATAAGGCAGTAATAGTCGTATGTACACTTCTCGATAACCATTCAGTCTATTTCCAACTTTCACCAATTCACTGTCCCAACAGGTGATGGTTTGATGGTGTTGTCGTTGCCTGAGCGCTGAATTTCGCTGCTTAAGTAGTTTTTTGTATGAAAGCCAGCATTGATAAAAAGAGTGTTCCACGTGAAACACTCCCCAATCCAGCAGTGTACGACGCTCCTTTGGTCCACCTTCAATCGCTTTTTGCAAATCAGGGCCAATAAATTGCAATGGAAGTAATGATGCAAGTTCAGCTAATGAAGCGGCATTTTTTCCGGCAATACGTGTTCGACTAAGGCCAACACCGCGTTCGATGCCAATGGGTATTTTTATAGAATTTGAAATTAATTCTGAAAAAACAACAAGATTCTTATTATCACGAGAGATAACATTGCGAATATTATTGCTTCTGAATGATCGACCATGAGCCAGTAGGTAAATAGCTTCTAAGAGGCTGCTTTTGCCTGATCCATTTAAGCCAAATAAAATATTGAGATCGCTAGATGGGGATATATCAACCCAACCAAGGTTTCTCAGTTGGGTTATTTGCAGCTTTTCGATGGACATCGTGTTTTAAGAGATAAGGAAAATAAGAGTCAATGTAGCTTTTAATCAGAGCCGCATCGGCATAACGACATATTTGCAGTTATTACCCTCAACATTTCCAGTCACTAAACAACTACTGTTTGAGTCGCTAAAGTGAAGCACAACGGTACTATCTGTTAGCGCATTAAGTGCATCAAGCACATAACTGACATTGAAGCCAATTTCCAGTGGTGGCCCGTTGTACTCGACTTCAAATTCCTCCTCGGCCTCTTCTAAATCTGGATTATTTGCATTCACTTTAACCAACCCATCTTGAAGTTGGAGCCGGATGCCTCGATATTTTTCATTTGATAGAATAGAGGCGCGGGTTAATGATTGACGAATAACAGTACGGTCGACGGTAGCAAGTTTGTCACAGTTTTGTGGAACCACACGTTTGTAATCAGGGAAGATGCCATCAACCAACTTTGAAGTAAAAGTGAAATCTCTAACCGAAACTCTAATCTGTTTATGGCCAATGCGAACAAGAACCTCGTTCTCACTCTCATCAAGTAGCCGTGATAGTTCCGCAACACCTTTACGGGGAATGATGATTTGTCTTGGCTCACTAATAGCGACCTTGCAAGGTATTTCACAGAGAGCAAGGCGGTGGCCATCGGTTGCTACACTCAGCAGATGGTCGCTGTTTATTTCAATCATCAGACCGTTTAAGTAGTAACGAACATCTTGTTGAGCCATTGAAAACTGTGTTTTTTCAATAAGTTCCTTGAGTTGAAACTGAGGAATAGTGAACTCCACTAAACCCTCTATAGACTCCATATTAGGATATTCAGTTGCAGGCAGTGTGGATAAGGTAAAGCGGCTTTTACCGGAACGCAGTATCGCTCTATTCTCATCAATGGTGACTTCAATCATTGCGTTATCAGGAAGTGCTTTGCAAATATCAAGAAACTTACGAGAGGGTAGCGTTATATCACCACAATCGGATGAATCAATTGTAACTGCTATTTTTAACTCCACTTCCAGGTTAGTGCCACTCAGTTCCATTTTTTTGTTGTCGATATTGAGCAATACATTGGAGAGCACAGGCATCGTCTGACGACGTTCAACAACGCCGCTGATTGCTTGCAGTGGTTTTAGAATCTCTTCACGTTTAATAAGGAATTTCATTTCACGTTACCCTTAAATGGTAATTTTTAGCTTTGAGTCTACACATCGGATAAGAGAGCAGCTCTTTAATACTACAAGTGCTTGATATCGTGTCTTTATCAGAAGAGTAGTTTTTAAATTTTAAGTCTGTAATCACCGAGTAGAATATATCCTATAATAACAGAACTAAAGTAGTTATTTTTAATAGCTTACAGGATTATACATGACAGAGAAATAAGCCATTATCTGCTTTTCTATTTTTATGAAAAATGATCGTATAGGGAGGATAACTCTTAGTCAGTAAATAGGGTAACGGCTAATTGTTTCTTGAGAATAATAGGCTCTTTATTAATATTAGTTATATAGAATATAAAGAACTATTATTACTATTAGCTAGCCGTTATTTCTGTATAACTTGTAATTTTTTAATAAATTCAAATGGTTATTTAAATGATAAGGCTCTGTTTAAGTCGCATAAAAGCGAGTTAAAAGCTGTGTATAGAATGTGAATAACCTACGATTTAGTGGTCGACTCTGTTTTATACACAGATTGTGCACACTATGTTGATAGTATCTTCAGTAGGTTATCCACATCACTGCTAATACGGCTATCCTCATCCATGAGTGATTTTACTTTTCGACAAGCATGTAACACAGTGGTGTGGTCACGGCCACCGAAGGCATCACCAATTTCAGGAAGGCTATGGCTGGTAAGCTCCTTGGAGAGATACATGGCAACTTGTCGTGGACGTGCGATTGAGCGACTACGTTTTTTAGACAGCAGTTCAGCAACGCGCAGTTTATAAAACTCAGCGACAGTTTTTTGAATGTTGTTAATTGAGACCAGCTTCTCCTGAAGTGATAGCAGATCTTTAAGTGCATCCTTTGCAAAATCAAGGGTGATTGGTTTGCCGGTAAACTTTGAGTTTGCGGTTACGCGACGAAGTGCGCCTTCAAGCTCACGCACATTAGAACGAATCCGCTTAGCTATAAAAAATGCAACATTACTTGGTAGAGTAATATCGATCTGCTCTGCTTTTTTTAATAGGATAGCCACTCGGGTTTCAGTATCGGGTGGCTCGATCAGCGCACTGAGTCCCCAGCCAAACCGGGATTTAAGACGGTCTTCAAGTTGATCGACCTCTTTAGGGTAGCGGTCGCAAGTGAGTACAACTTGCTTTTGCCCTTCAAGGAGAACATTAAAAGTATGAAAAAACTCCTCCTGTGAACGCTCCTTCCCAGCAAAAAACTGAATATCATCAATCAGTAAGCAATCAAGACCACGGTAGAAATTTTTGAAGTTTTCAATAGAGTTGAGCTGTAGCGCTTTTACCATATCCTGAACAAAACGCTCTGAGTGCAGATAGAGCACTTTTGCCGCAGGGTTTTGTTGCTTCACATGATTACCGATGGCATGCATGATATGAGTTTTTCCTAGGCCCACGCCACCATAGATGAAAAACGGGTTGTAGGAAGTGCCAGGATTGGAGGCAATCTGCTGTGCTGCGGCATAACAAAGCTGGCTATTTTTTCCAGGAACAAAGCTATCGAATGTAAAATTGGGATTAAGATGACTACCCGTGTGTACGGGTAAGTTTGTGGAGCTGTGGTTTTGGTTTGCCTGTACCCCACCATTATCTTGTACCATTCTGGGTGCTTCGCCGCCAACGCGAAATTGAAGTTCGGGTGCCGCCCCTTTGGTTAATAGGTTCAGGTGGCTATTAATTTGTGTGTGGAAATTACTCTTGACCCAGTTCATAACATATTCGTTCGGTGCTAATAACTGAATGGATTGAGCGCTCTCTATGACATGTAGCGGACGAATCCAGGTATTGAACTCTTGGGTGCTTAACTCATCTTCAAGGTGAGTAAGACATTGTTTCCAAAGTGAATCGGACATCGATTGGTAACCTGCGGAAGATAGTAGGGTAGGTTTTAAGATAGATTTTACGCATTTAGCAGCAAGTTATCCACAACCTTTCCACAGTATCTAAGGCTTTCGACTAATCCATCATCCCCCGATAGAAACGCGAGGTAATGTGTAAGCGTTTAGTTTCACAGTGAAACTAAAATATTAGTCGCACCCGCAGGTTCGGTGGCTATTTTTTGTTTTGCTGTGGAATCAATCGCTTGTGCCGCATGCGTGTCTCTATCGGGGGATGAGGGCTGATTTAATTACTTGACATAAGCTAACGAGAAAAGTATCTTTGGCGGCTCGTTAAGATCGATACAACTGTAGGACTTCCACGATGAAAAGAACATTCCAGCCAAGCGTTATTAAACGCAAACGCACACACGGTTTTCGTGCACGTATGGCCACTAAAGGTGGTCGAGCAATCATTCGAGCTCGTCGTGCTAAAGGCCGTGTCCGTCTCTCTGCATAACAGAGGCGGTTAAGTAATAGAGAAATAGATCGGTAGCAGGCACTAGTCTGCTACCGATTTTTGTTATTAGCCAATAGGTTTCATCGGTTTTCGCACAGACCACACAGAGTGTTGGTTTCACAGGGTAAATACTTTTGTGAAATTAGTATAGAGAAGTGAGAGTGTAGATAACTTATGAAATGTACGGGCTAGCATGCAGTGATTTGAGAGTAGTGTGGCTGGCTTTAGTAAAAAATTGCGACTTTTGACCGCTGCGGATTTTAAGCGGGTGTTCGATGCACCGGATCAACGCTCTGTTGATAATTTGTTTACCCTGCTGGTCAGAAAAAATGAGCTGGGATACTCCCGGTTAGGTATGGCAATCACCAAAAAACGCTTAAAAAGGGCTGTTGACCGTAATTATGCCAAACGCATCATTCGTGAAACATTTCGTGCACAGCAAGATGAGTTAGTCGGTGTGGATATCGTGGTCATGAACCGAAATGGTGTAGCAGGCGCTAAAAAGAGCGCGCTGCACAACTCGTTGAAAAAGCACTGGCCTCGTTTGGTAAAACGATGCGCAAAATCTTAATTCTGTTTATTAGGGGTTATCAGCTTCTTATTAGCCCGCTATTAGGCGATAATTGTCGTTTCTATCCAAGTTGTTCACACTATGCTAAAGAGGCGATTGAAGTGCACGGTGGTGTGAAAGGGCTTTGGCTGACGATTCGGCGTCTGTTACGCTGCCATCCCTTTAATCCTGGTGGGTTTGACCCCGTTCCTGACAATAAAAAAGAGTAATTAATGGAAACTCAAAGATTAATATTGATAGTTGCGCTGATGATTACCACTCTTCTGCTCTGGCAGAGTTGGGAGATACGCCATGGCCAACCCATTCAAAATATAAGCTATGAAGAGGGTGCAAAACCGCTGCAGCCTGCTGATGAATCAGTACCTGAGATGCCGCCGGAAATCGCCTCTGCCAAGGGGCTGAGCATTGAAACCGAGCAGCAGTTAACACCTTCAGCAGAAGCTAAAACAATTCGTATTGTTACTGATCTTTTGGATATTGAGATAAGCAGTGCGGGAGGCGATATACGTAAAGCAAGCTTACTAAAATACCCCATTGAGCTACAAGAGCCCGATAAGGTTATTCGACTGATGAATGACACCATGCCACGCCTGTTTGTTGCGCAGAGTGGCCTGATCTCTCGCAATGCCAAATTACCGGATCACCACACTGTTTATGAGGCCGAAAAGAGTGAATATCGCTTGGCGGATGGTGAAGATGAGCTAAAGGTGAATTTAATTTGGCAGAATGAAGAGGGCATCAGGGTTGTTAAGCAGCTCACCTTCAAGCGTGACAGTTATGAAATTGATATCGATTACTTAGTTGAAAACAGAACCAACAAGCCACTTTCTCTGGCGATGTATCGTCAACTACAGCGTGGTGACTACTCTATTCAAGGTGAGAATAGCTTTATCTACACCTTTACCGGTGCGGTTGTCTCTAACAGCATCAATAGGTATGAGAAGATTCAGTTTGATGACATGGAAGATTGGCAGCCAGAGCATGACTATGCACAGGGTGGCTATATCGCCATGTTACAGCACTATTTTACCAGCGCCTGGTTAGCGAATGATGGCGAAGATAATCGCTTCTACTCGAAGGCGTTGAGTGATGGCCGATATGTTATCGGCATCAGCACCGCCGAGAAAACATTACCCGTAGGTGAGAGCGAAACACTGCATACACGCATGTTTATTGGTCCTAAAGATCAAGAGCGTATGGAGCTGGCCTCCCCTGACCTTCGCTTGACCGTTGATTACGGTATTTTGAGTGTATTGGCCGAGCCGCTATTTTGGTTACTGCGTTTTATCCATGACATTCTGGGTAATTGGGGCTGGTCGATTATCGTACTCACCATAATTATCAAGCTTTGTTTCTATCCACTCACAGACAAACAGTATCGTTCGATGGCTAACTTGCGTAAGTTGCAGCCTAAGATGGAGGCGATTAAAGAGCGCCACGATGGTGACCGCCAGAAAATGGGTCAGGCGATGATGGAGATGTATAAGAAGGAGAAGGTTAATCCGCTAGCGGGTTGTCTGCCGATTCTGGTACAAATCCCTGTCTTTATCGCACTCTATTGGGTACTTGTAGAGAGCGTAGAGATTCGCCAGGCTGATTTTATGTGGTGGTTGAATGACCTCTCATCTCCAGATCCATATTATATATTGCCACTCTTGATGGCGATAAGTATGTTTATTATGCAGCGGCTTAGCCCTAAGCCAAGTGACCCAATACAAGAAAAAGTGATGATGTCACTGCCGATTGTATTTGGTATCTTCTTCGCGTTTTTCCCCGCTGGCTTGGTTCTGTACTGGTTCTTCAACAACCTGCTATCGATTTTGCAGCAGTGGTATGTCACCAAGAAAGTCGAAGCAGGGGGATAGGCTGCTGGGTTGTCATGAGACAATCGCAGCAGTGGCTACGCCGCCCGGTCGAGGTGGCGTAGGCATTGTCCGTGTCTCAGGCCCCGCTACAGCCGCCATTTCTGAGCAGGTCTTGGGGCGACAACTTTCGCCTCGTCGAGCAGAATACCTTCCTTTTAAAGATAGCGATGGCCTGGCTATAGACCAGGGAATTGCGCTATTTTTTCCTAACCCCCACTCATTTACCGGAGAGGATGTACTTGAACTGCAAGGCCATGGTGGCCCGGTAGTGATGGATATGTTACTTGAGCGTGTTGTGCAGTTAGGTGCACGCATCGCCCGGCCCGGCGAATTCTCTGAACAAGCTTTCCTGAACGATAAACTTGACCTTACCCAGGCTGAAGCCATTGCTGATTTAATTGATAGCGCGTCGCAACAGGCCGCCCGCATGGCACTGCGCTCACTGCAAGGTGCTTTTTCAGATCAGATTAACCAACTGGTTGAGCGCTTTATTAATTTACGTGTCTATGTTGAGTCAGCCATAGATTTCCCCGAAGAGGAGATCGACTTTCTCACCGAGGGGAATGTCGCCGCACAGGTTGCAGAGTTAAAAGCATCACTTCAGCAGGTAATTGACTCAGCTCATCAAGGTCAGCTGTTACGTGAAGGGGCAACCATTGTTATTGCCGGCCAGCCCAACGTGGGCAAGTCAACGTTGCTTAACCGCTTGACGGGCCGCGACTCCGCCATTGTGACCAATACTCCCGGTACCACGCGGGATCTCTTGCGTGAACAGATATTGATCGATGGCCTGCCACTTCACATTATTGATACCGCAGGATTGCGCGAAACAAGTGATCAGGTTGAAAAAATTGGTATCCAACGTGCGCGGGACGAAATCAGTAAGGCGGACCGGCTGTTATTGATTGTGGATGGCGCAGAAGGGATTTCCGCTGAAGATCAGTCGATTATTGACCAGTTGTCCGAGCCATCTCCACCGATGACCTTGATACGCAACAAAATTGATAATCACTCTCAACACGCCGCATTTGATGAAGAGGCTGCCATTCCGACCATAAGCCTCTCAGCGAAGCGGGGCGAAGGTGTTGAGTTATTGCGTCAACACCTTAAAGCCTGTGTGGGGTATCAGAGTGGTGCCGAAGGCGGCTTTATGGCGCGTCATCGTCATCTGGATGCGTTGAATAGAGCGATGCAGCATATCAGCCAGGGCGAAGCACAGTTATTGGGTATGGGCGCGGGTGAGCTGCTAGCAGAAGAGCTCCGTCAGGCACAAGGTGCACTGAATGAAATTACTGGAGAATTTGGCAGTGATGAGTTGCTAGGGAAAATATTTTCCAGCTTCTGTATCGGTAAATAGAGTGTGAAATTTCGCCATCTACCCCTCGCTGCACTCCTTTTCGGCAGTCTGTCGATAAGCCATAACGTACAGGCGGAGCAGAGCTGTTTTGCGCCACTGCCGAGTCTGCCGCCGCCCGCGTCAACAGGAGATGAGCAGACCATTTTTATAAGTGCTGATGAGAGTGAGTCCTGGGGAAAGGGCGATATCAGGCTGCGTGGTGATATTGAACTGACCCAAGGCGTACGGTTTTTGCGTGCCGAGCAGATGCTCTACTCCCATGAAAATCAACAAATTACTGCCGAAGGGAATATCTCTCTCATCGAGGAGGGTCTGCTGCTGAAGGGGCGGCGGATTATGCTGAATGTTCAGGATGAAGCGATGACCCTGGAGGGGGGGGAGTACCAAATAGCGGGCCAGGCTGCCCGCGGCGCGGCTGAGATAATATCCATTATCAACAGAGAGCAGATTTTGCTGGAAGATGCGAGCTACACAACCTGCCCGCCGGGTGATGAGAGTTGGCGCTTTCGTGCCGCAACCATCACCTTGAAACCGGCAGAGAACAGCGGTGTGGCTAAACATATGCGATTGGAAATGATGGGCGTACCAGTCTTCTACTTCCCCTATATCAACTTCCCGCTGGGCGAGCGAAAAAGCGGACTACTGCTACCCAATGTTGGCTCATCAAAAAGTGTTGGCCAGGAGGTAACCATTCCTTTTTATTGGAATATCGCTCCTGACCGTGATGCCACGCTCTCGGTTCATCAAATGAGCAAGCGCGGCACCCAATTAACGGGTGAATTTCGTTATTTGAATGATAATGGCGAGGGGCAGCTTGATGTTGAATATATGGATAATGACCAACAGAGTGCGCGTGCGCGCCACTTTGTACGTTACCAGAATCAAAGTTATTGGCAGGCCTGGCAAGCATCCATAAACTTCCAGCAAATCAGTGACCGTGACTACTTCCGTGACCTGAGTCGAGAAAAAGAGCGTTACAGTAGCCGCCTGCTTGAGAGCCAGGCGGTGCTGAGTTATGCCGATGATGCATGGTATGGTTCGTTGGCACTGCAAAATAATAAAATCCTGGATGAAATACCAGCTGCCACCCCACCAGCCCAGCGCCTTCCCCAGCTGCGCTTTGCCCACTACCGTGAGCTTGCCGAGCGTGTCAAGCTTTCGCTACAGGGTGAGTTTGCCTCTTTTCGTCAGAGTGGTGGTTTAAACGCACTGCGTTTGGATATAAAACCGACGCTTTCAGCCTACTATGGTGACAGTGCAGCCTACTTGAAACCAACTATCAGCTGGCAGGCGACAGGCTACTGGGTCAATAATGGCTCGGGTGAAATGCGCCAGCTGCCGAGGGTAAGCCTTGATAGTGGCCTGTGGTTTGAGCGGAGCCTGCAGATCGGTGAAAAACATTACCAGCAATCATTAGAGCCCCGGCTCTACCTTCTCTATGTACCCTATCGGGATCAAGATAGTCTGCCCGCCAGTGGTACGTTGTTTGATACACAACTGAGTGAGTTTGATTTTGACTCGCTCTTTACAGAAAACCGTTACAGTGGCATCGATCGAGTAGGTGATGAGCAGAGAGTCACCCTGTCACTGGCTAGTCGTTGGTTTGATGAGCAGGGTCGCCAACGTCTGCAAATACGCCTAGGTCAGCTTTATCACTTAAGTGAACAGCGGGTAACTATTCCAAATGAAACCATTACCGAAAAAGGGTGGTCAAACCTTTTGGCAGCGATTGATGGCGAGGTAAACCGCTTTGTAACCACCCGTGGTTTGGCGGAGTGGAATACTCGTCAGGGTTGGCTTGAGAAGGCTAATTTTCAAGTGGCTTTTGAGCGGGACAAAAAACGCCGGGTTTCATTGGGGCTGAATTTTCGTCGCACACTCATCAAGCAAAGCACCCTGCAAGCTCGTTGGCCATTGAGTAGTCGCTGGTCAATGATGGGCAATGTAACCTACTCTTTTTACCGTAATGGTGCGCTCAATACTCAACTAGGGCTTGAGTATGATAATTGTTGCTGGCGTGTGCGCATAGCGGCGCAAGAATATATCAGTGATAATGATGGCGGTCGCAATAGTGGCATCGCGGTACAATTCGAACTCAAGGGGCTGACCAGTGTTGGCTCTAAAATCAGAGGCTTTTCTGAAGAAAATTAATATGAAAAAAATAGCAATTATACTCATATTGTTGATAAGTGTAAGTACTCACACACAGGCTGATGGCGATGTGGTTTGGATTGATGGGGTTGCAGCGATTGTTAATGATGAAGTGATCACCCAGGGCGAGTTGCAGAAAAAACTCGACAGCATCATTACGCAGTTACGCAGTGAGGGCAAATCATTGCCCGCCATATCATTACTAAAAAAACAGGTTGTTGAACGCATGGTATTAACGCGTCTGCAATTAAGCATGGCAGAGCAGACCGGTATTCGTATTGATGATGCCACCCTGGATCGCACCCTTGAAAATATTGCGCAACAAAATAACTTAACGATTCGGGAATTTCGTGATGTTTTAACCCGAGATGGTATTGATTTTGCCGAGTTTCGAGAAGATATCAGAAAAGAGCTGACACTTTCACGGTTACGTCAGCGAGAAGTGGATAACCGTATTCTGGTGACAAAGCAGGATGTTGATAACTATCTGTTGACCCAAAAAACCCAACAAGGGGGTGATCAGGAGTATCGCCTGCAACATATCTTGATCGCACTGCCAGAAGGGGTCTCTCCGGAACAGCTGAAACTGAGCCAACAGCAGGCGGCCGAGCTGGTCCAGCGGTTGAGAGCGGGTGCTGATTTTTCAGAGATGGCAATTGCCCACTCGGCAGGCCAAAAAGCGCTGGATGGTGGTGATCTGGGCTGGCGTAAACTTGGCGAACTCCCCAGCGCGTTTGCAGATATTGTGGCCAGCCTGGAGACGGGTGGCATCAGCAACTTAATCCGCAGCCCAAATGGCTTTCATATTATCAAACTGGCTGAAAAGCGCAGCGCCTCGGCTCAGCGCAATGTCATTATTCAGCGTCAGGCGCGTCACATTTTAATCAAGCCGAAAAATCGAGCCGACAGGGCAGAGAGCCGAGCACAGTTGGAACGCATTCTTGAACGGATTGAAAACGGCGAAGATTTTGCTGAACTGGCTAAAAACCACTCAGATGACCGTGGCTCCGCAGTGGAGGGTGGCTCGCTGGGCTGGGTTAATCCAGGCGTGATGGT
The DNA here is from genome assembly GCA_021647245.1 of Gammaproteobacteria bacterium. Lineage (NCBI taxonomy): Bacteria > Pseudomonadati > Pseudomonadota > Gammaproteobacteria > Gammaproteobacteria bacterium. The sequence continues at coordinate 23,187 of JAKIVC010000002.1, read as the reverse complement.
ACCCGAATTTGAAGAGGAGATGGGTAAGCTGGCCGACGGTGAAATCAGCCCAGTATTCCAGAGTCGTTTTGGCTGGCACATTGTCCAGGTGCTGGCCCACCGTGAGCACGACAATACCGAAGAGCTGCAACGAATAGCCGCACAAAAAGCGATTAAACAGCGGCTGGTTGAAGAGGAGTATCAACTGTGGCTGCGTCGCCTGCGTGACGAAGCCTTCGTTGAACTGAAAATTTAAATGACTGCTTTCAGGCGAGATGGCGATGATAAAAAATGATAAGCCACTCTATCGGCTGCTAATCACCCCCGGCGAACCGGCGGGCATTGGCCCCGACTTGGCGATTGGTCTGGCTGAAAAGCCGAATAATGCAGAGCTGGTTCTGGTTGCCGACCCCGCACTGATTGAACAGCGGGCGTTGTTGCTGGGAAAAAATATAAAACTGCAACTTATCGAACCCGCCCAGCCACCCCAGCCCAATATACCGGGTGTGTTGAAGGTGATTCCGGTCCAACTGCAAGCGGCGGTAGTGGCCGGCCAACTGAACAGCCATAACGGGCGTTATGTGTTGGCCTGTCTGGATAAAGCCGTTGCCGCACTCAAAGCAGGCTACCCCGCCGCACTGGTCACCGGCCCGGTGCATAAAGGCATAATCAATCAGGCGGGTATCCCCTTTAGTGGTCATACCGAGTATTTGACAGAGATCACCTCCGCACAGGAGCCGGTCATGATGCTGGCTACCGAAGGGCTTAGAGTTGCACTGTTGACCACCCACCTGCCACTGGCAAAAGTGGCGCAGCAGGTTACCCCGCAGCGGCTAGAGTTGATCATACGAATATTACAACGCGACCTGCAGCAGCGTTTTGGCATAAAAAACCCGAAAATTGCCGTCTGTGGCCTCAACCCCCACGCCGGGGAAGATGGCCACCTTGGCCGTGAAGAGCTTGATATCATGATACCGGTGATGGAGAAGCTCAAAAATGAAGGGGTAGCGCTGCGAGGCCCGCTGCCTGCGGATACACTGTTTATTCCCAAGCACCTTGAGTGGGCAGACGTGGTGTTGGCGATGTATCACGATCAAGGCTTGCCGGTGTTGAAATACCGTGGCTTTGGTCGAGCGGTCAATGTCACTCTTGGATTGCCGATTATTCGCACCTCTGTGGACCACGGTACCGCACTGGAGCTTGCCGCAACCGGAAAAGCGGAGGGTGGTAGTTTGGATTACGCGATACAAGTGGCATTAGAGATGGTGGAAGCAGACAATGCAGCATAAAGCACGCAAACGATTCGGACAGAATTTCCTGCATGATCAGGGGGTAATCCAGAGCATTGTTAATGCCATCTACCCTAAAAAAGAGGATAACCTGATCGAGATTGGCCCCGGACTGGGGGCGCTCACCTCACAACTACTGCCACTGGCCGGCGAGATGCAGGTTGTTGAGCTGGATCGGGATATTATTCCCCATCTAGAGAAGATCTGTGACGGTTTAGGGCGCTTACGGATCACCCAGGCGGATGCCCTGAAGTTTGATTTTTCAGCCCTGGCTCAGCCCGACAAAAAAATGCGCATCGTCGGTAACCTGCCCTACAACATCTCCACCCCGCTGCTGTTCCACCTGATGGAGTACAGCGAGCAGATTCAGGATATGCACTTCATGCTGCAAAAAGAGGTGGTTGATCGCATGTCAGCGATACCCGGCAATAAACACTATGGCCGCTTGAGCATCATGTTGCAGTATTTCTGCCAAGTGGATAAATTGTTTGATGTGCCCCCCGAAGCATTTGACCCGGCACCCAAAGTCGATTCGGCGATTGTTCGCCTAACACCCTATAATGAGTTGCCGATAAAAGTCGATAACCTGAAAACCTACGCCATGGTGGTGACAAAATCATTTGCCCATCGTCGCAAAACACTGCGCAACAACCTTAAAGAGCTGCTCAGCTCAGATGAAATTGAAGCACTGGGAATAAACCCATCCGCACGAGCAGAAACCTTAACCCAGCAAGCGTTTGCCCTGCTGAGTAACCGGGTTAGCGCCCTAAAAGGGTAGACTGGATGGGGGGAGTTACACTCTGCTGTTAAGTCTTGCCATTAATGTTCGCTACAAAAGCGTATCTATCTACGCTATAAGTGGAAACACCATGGACTGGCAAGGTCTGGACTGCTCTGAATGAAATATCTCAAGCTCACAGGACTCTTCATCGTACTTTTTCTGGTGATGGCACTGGATATGTCGAATAGCTTTATTGGCCGGCTTGGCTTTGAGGCCAACTATCTGGCAACCGCCGCAGCGGCCTTGTTGATCGCTTGGCTGACAATGAACCACAGCATTGTCATCATGCTACTGGTGGTTATCTTGGCCACTGCGGCGAGCCTCTCAGGCGAGGCAGCGGCAAGTATCGGTTATGATCGCGATATTGTGCTCGCCCTGTTGATCGCAATCATTGTAGCCCCGATGCTGCGCAAACTGCTGGATATGGAGTAGCCTGTTGTCCGCAACCACCCCGTCTGATGATCAGCTGCGCCTCTTCATTGCGGGGAGTGGCGAGGGTCGCATCTCGGTTGTCGATCGTGCGGGCCTGCGCGCACTGCACTTCTCCTCACCTGCCATCCAGAGCCTGCAGGATCCTCAGGCACCAGAAAAACTTCAGCTTGATTACACCATTGCAATGGCATTGGCGACGTTAATCCATGCAGCACCCCAGCGGGTGTTATTGATTGGCCTAGGCGGCGGCTCATTGGTGCACTTTATCCACCACTATTTTCCGGAAATGCAGATTGATGTCATTGAAAAAATACCCACCGTTATTCAAGTGGCCCGCGACTACTTTCTGCTGCCGGAAGATAAGCGCATTCAACTTTACTGTGGTGATGCACAGCAGACTATCCCCACCCTCACCGGGCCATATGACCTTATCTTTAATGATGCCTACTCAGACCAAGGGCCCGATGCCGCGCTCTATGCAGATGAACTTCATCAACAAGTAGCACGCCTGCTGGGTCGGCAAGGTGTATTGGTGAGTAACCTATGGCAGCGCCGCATTGAGGATAATTTAGCGCTGCTGGGCGTGTTAAAACAGCGCTTGCCTGTAATGGCTTACCACAAAGATAAAACAGGGAGTAACCTGGTGCTCTTCTCCAGTTGTACAGCGTGGTCAAAATCGCAACTGGCACAGCGCAGTCGGCAACTATTACAGCGTAGTGGCACCCCTTTTGGTGAATACAGCCATAACATCTACTATGGTGTTACTTTGCTGCGCTGGAGACTGCGCCTATTACGCTGGATGAAAAAGATATAAAAAACCGCAATGACCATGAGAACTGACATAGGAGTGCTGCTTATATCGGAAACCACCCGCTAACATGACATAACAGGTGTTTGCAGGTGTTTGGCGGCAGGTTTTGACATAGAGCGCACCATATATCGAATACAGGTGGGGTTTCTAACATAAGATGGATATTAAAGATTTTCAGGCAGGCAGTTACCCGCAACAATACCACTACAAGTGTTTTACAACTATGTTGATTAATCACACCTGGGTTATCTCTGGTGGTGATACTCTGCGCTTGCTGAGTGATACTGACAGAGCGTTTTGAATGAGTTAACGGGCCAGCGCCGCAATCGAACATTTGGGCAAGAAAGTAGCAACTGTCATCGCTCAGAAGGGGGCAGATACCCACGGTGTGATTTCCAGCCAAGTGATCAAAGGTGGTTTGATGAGTGATTGAAACAATCAGAACACTTTATACGTAGCTTTTCACAAACACCCTGTTTCCACTCATTGGTACATGCTGGAGAGTATCCTAGCGAATAAGGTAAACACCTGTACGGCCTCGGAATCAACGGTGGAATAGTGTTAATTTTTCATTAGAGTTGACGACTCGTTTTTGGCACGGAGAAAATGCAGTTCATGTGTCATTTGAACGGTTAGCGTTATACTTCAACAAGCTGCTCGATCTCTAGCAGGTTAAAGACTTCGTTATAGATATCTGTTTTCACGTCCGGTACTGATATGGAAACAATCAATGCGTATCGTGCCGATTTATTATAGCGCGCCAGCTTTGTTCTTGTTTTCCACCAACCAATGGCGGGATATATGGCAATCTTTCCTCGTTCGGCCAAATCTGCTGCGGTACCACTCCATACATCTTTATGGATTGAGCCTTTATGTCGGAATTGCGATCCAAGAAGCCAATCAGGATCGGTGGTTTTGCCTGACGTACCCTCCTCCTTATCTCGCGCTTGGCGGTTAATACGCTTTCTGAAGTCATCCACAGATTCAGTAGCACGTTTTACATCGAATTTCAGGCTGTGGCTGGGGTAGCTATATTTACCCTTTACACCACGACTGGATGGGTTTGGTTCGATGAAATAAGAGAGGGTAACTGTCATCTCTACATGAGTTTCGCCTAACTCAAGAAGTGACTCCTTCGGCCAAGGCAGATCATGCAGGTGCATATCTCTCGTGGCAACCGCCTTGCCTTTGATTTTATCGAAGGGTTGTAGCTGATCTTCTATGACCAATGCGAGTGAATTGTTAGCGTTCCAAAGCGCGCGGTCTAAGTTTGGTACGCCAAACCCTACGCAGCGAATACGGTGTTGGGCTTGTTGGCGTGGTGTGCTCCCATGTGAAAATTGTTCACACATGGCATCAGTCCATTGTGCTGAATGAACCATTAACGCTCGAACCGTTTCTGGCCAGAGCTTTGGGTATTGAACATATATTTCAGCCGCGAACCGACTGGCCAGCGCGGTAGCCGCACTTGTTGCATGGAAAGTGGAAAATAGTCTTGTCGTAATCTCATTGTGCGTGGTTAACAGGCATAAGCTCGGAATGGATGCACAGCTATGTTGATCGATACCTACATTTCCTCCTTCAAACATAATTTCAGGTTTGATTGGCGTGGACTTTTCCCATGTAGTTGATGTGGTACTAAAAGGAGATAGACCACCAAAAGGGGCAAGTGCGGTGTAATCAGCGCAGTCGTCATCAGTTATCGTTACCTTTTCCGTGTATGCCCCAACAGTGATAGCGTTCCATGCCTGAGCTGGGTCATGCACATCTTGCAATACGTTATAGTCAGGGTACTTAATCATATCGGTCAGGCTATTACTGGCATTGCCTGCTGATAGCACGATGAGACGAGGTTTTTCACTCTCCCCCAGATAGTCTGCTGACAAACTATCTATTGCCGCAGACCAAGCCGATGGTCTGCCTCTGTCTCTGGCATCCGTCGCGGATAACGCCATTGAGATAATTCTTGTTCGAAACGGGTTTTCAATTTCAGGCAGGGAAATACTATCGGCGGTAACGATGCCAAGGTGCTTTCCTTCGTTGTCCCCGTGGCGACGTAGTGTTTTTACAGACTCTAAACGATGATCTATTTCAATCATGGAATCGCTATCAAGCACAGAGGTTAAATCACCCCAAGCAACTAAACCTGCACAGCCGGTTCCATGACCATCATCATCCGTGCCTGTCCAATTTTCATCAAGGGAAAATTGATCTTCACGGCCAATCACAGGGTTTAGCAATGGATGCCCTATGTTGACACCTGTATCCAAAATACATACGTAGGGCGTTGTATCCGTGGCCTTTGAAAATGAAGCACGGCTTAGTAGTTCATCCGTCCATTCATGCTGCTGATTGGCTGGTATTTCATCAAAAAAAGCGGCAGTCTCTTTTGCTCTACGCAGTTCTGAAATGTTATTGAGTAACAAGCTGGTTTGTGAAAATTGTCTGCGATTGCTTTTAGCAAGTAACACGGAGCTTTCTGGGAAGCGCAGCGATTGCGGTGATACCTCGATCCCTATAGCACTTGCTAACAAAGTAAAGTCATGGAGAACACCTTGCCTATTTCCTCGGACTGGCAACCATACTTCCCACCAAAAACTCTGTTCGAAGTCTTCAGGAAGTTGGTCGAGGTCATCTGTCCAAAGGACCTCTAGCGCAGCCACTCTAAATGACCGTATGGCATCAATCAGCGGACGATTATCGATAGCCCCGCCGTTTTTATTCTTTTTCTCAGAAAGGTAGTCACGTAGCTTTTTTTCAAAAGCTGACAGTTTGCCTTCAGGCACAAAAATAGTTGCGAAGGTTTTATCGTTACGATGGGTTACATTTAACAGTTCAATTTTGTGCGTCTCATTGGCGAGGCTTTCAACCGCAAGTGCTATATCAGGAAAGCTTTCGAACTCTATCTGTATGCCGATTACAGATTCTAGCGGATAATCTGACGCTTCAGTTTTGAGATCCTGTTGATCAGTTTGGATTTGTTGAAGTTGCCCAAGGAGAGCTAAGCCGTGTTGTTGTCGGTTTTGTTCAGGGATTGCCTGTTTTTTACCGCCCCCGGTTGAGACTGAAGTGTATGGCTCAGATTTGCCTGTTCGGCCAAGAAAAAAATGTGGTTTCGCGTCCTTTCGATCAGTCACCCTGTCTCCTTATCGGTGTTTTTGATAGCTCATTTCACGACGGTCATTAATGGCGAGTTCAATGATATTTGGGCTGATTGTTTTGTATTCGTGAATAAGCAGTTCCTTGATCGCATCTTCGGCAGCAAGGGTGATTTCTGCGCTGCTCAATCCTGTCGCTTGGGTTGCGAGTTTGGACCACGGAAATCTTTTTGTGACATAGGGTTGAAGTCTGTTTTTGAGTAAGATAACAATCTCGCTCTTTTCGGGTAGTTGATATTGGATGACATCATCAAAACGCCGGAATAAGGCGTAATCCAAAATCTCAGCGTGGTTGGTGGCGCAGATAATTAAGCTGTTGGAGTCATCTTGTTCAATCATCTGTAAGAAACTATTCAGTATCCGTCTTGCTTCGCCAACGTCATTGGGCGTTGTGCGCTGAGAACCAAGCGCGTCAAACTCGTCGAAAAAGTAGATGCCTCTTACCTCACGAATGGCATCAAAGACTTGTCTAAGTTTTGCCGATGATTCGCCCATGAATTTAGTAATCACGGCATCAAGCCTAACTTGGAATAGCGGATAGCCTAGTTCACAGGCTAGCACCGATGCGGTGAATGTTTTCCCTGTACCTGGCGGCCCGATGAGCAACAATTTGCGCCTGGGTGATAGGCCGTGATTTTTTAATTTACTGATATGACGCTGTTCACGAATGACACGAACAAGCTTATCTGTGAGATCACTTTTGGTGATGAGGTCAGTCAGCCGGAAGTGGGGCGTTGTCGCGTATAGCAACCCTGACGAGTCTTTTAATCCCTTGGATATTGGGACAGGTGGACTGGATTTGGTTTGTTTTTTGGCTTTATCGACGATCTCTCTCAGGTCTTTGGCGAGTTTTCCGTGTCCGCTGCGAGCCTCGTGTGCTGCCATTTGTAGAGCAACAGACAAGAAGCGTTCCTCATCCTTTGCGAGATGCGAGAGTAATAGCGCTTTTATTTGCTCAGAACTAGCCACAGTTTTTAATAATCAATATTGAGATGCGTTTTTGCATTGGGTTTATTGTATGACGATAGCAGTTAAAAGTCGTGTTATCTTTGCTAGTACAGCCTGCTTTGGCCTGTCCAACCTTAAACGAGGTGGGTTAAGCTTAATTTGTCCGGTGAGATGGATTGGTTATAGTAGAGGGTTATCTTCTTCAAGGTCTTCCTGAAGACCTTTGTACATTAATAAGGAGCGACTGCTTATGAAGCGATGCGATTGGGCAAACGGTAACGCTCTGGAAACAGTGCACCATGATGAGGAGTGGGGGGTTCCTGTGCACGATGATCGGTTACTTTTTGAAATGTTGGTTTTGGAAAGTATGCAGTCAGGGTTGAGCTGGGCAACCATTCTTAAAAAACGGGAGGGCTATCGAAAAGCATTCGATAATTTTGATGCCGAAAAAATATCTCGCTATACCGATGAAAAAGCAGCCGCATTGCTCCAGGATGCTGGCATTATCCGGCATAAGCTGAAAATCAAAGCAACCATAGAAAATGCAAAACTGTTTTTAACTATACAGCATGAGTATGGCTCTTTTGACCGCTACATCTGGTCATTTGTTGATGGAAGGCCAATAAAAAATGCTTGGTGTAACCTGTCAGAAGTGCCGGTTAATACCCCGACTTCCGAGGCAATGAGCAAAGATTTGAAGAGCAGGGGTTTCAAGTTTGTTGGCCCAACAACTTGCTACGCTTATATGCAAGCCGTCGGCATGGTGAATGACCATTTAACCTCATGCTTTCGCTACTCTGAGGTGGTGGCACTGTAAATTTACAGTGGCCTGTCAGGCCACTTTAAACAATGGAGGTTTTTAGGCGGGAGCGGGCTAAAAACGTGGTACTGTTTAATATTGATTAAACAGCTCAAAATTCCCTTCTTTATCAAATGCAATGACAGAAAAATCATCTTTGCGGCCCGTCTCCATGCCGGGTGATCCATGGGGCATCTGTGGCACGGCTAGCCCTGCAATATCTAAATTGCGATTGATGAGCTGCTTGATGTCCTGCGCGGGCACATGCCCTTCGATAACATAGCCATCGATGATGCCGGTATGGCAAGATGCCAGCTCACCGGGCAGGCCCAGTTTGTGCTTGATGGTATTCATATCATCACTCACCACATCTTCTACTTTGAAGTTGTGCTTTTCCAAGTGATCAATCCAATCTTTGCAACAGCCGCATGAGGCGGCGCGATAGACGGTGATATTGAGGGGTTTTTCAATCAAGGCTGGGGGTTGTTTGGGGTCCCAGATACTCTCTGCATAGGCAGCCGAGTGCAATGACAGGGCGATAAACAGAGATAACAATATTTGTACAGACCATTTCATGGTTGATTTTCCTATGGTTTTTTGGGGATTATAGCAGAGTGTGAAGGTGTAGATAGTGGCTCCGCTCCTCTGCCTTCATGTGTGGAGCGTAGGGGAGGTCTCCTAGGCAAGGGGTGTTGATGCGCTGGGTGATGGACTGAATGTTCTCTTCAACACAGGCACACTCTGGATCAATGCGGTTGGCTACCCAGCCGGCAAGCGTTACCCCTTTTTCGCGGATCGCTGCCGCCGTGAGGAGTGCGTGGTTGATACAACCTAATTTAATTCCGACGACCAGTATCACCGGCAGTGCCAGCATGGCGGCAAGGTCGGCGATGCTCTGTCGATTATCCAGAGGTACCAGCCAGCCCCCAGCCCCTTCGACAATTGTAATATCAGCCCGTTCGGCGATGGTGTTAAAACACTGCTTTAGGTGCAAAAAATCAATGGAGGTGTTCGCTTGCTGTGCGGCAATGTGCGGGGCGATGGCTGGCGCAAAAGCATAGGGATTAATAGTTTCGTAAGGTAGTGAGTGGTCACTATCTTCAATGAGTTGTAGGGCGTCGTCATTGCGCAGCCCCTGTTCGCTGTTGTGACAGCCGCTAGCCACTGGTTTCATGGCGGCTACTTGCTTGCCATGGCTGGAAAAAGCACGCAGTAACGCACAGCTTACATAGGTTTTTCCTATCTCTGTATCCGTGCCGGTAACAAAATAACCACTATTCATATTGCAATTCCTGACAAAATTAGTAACCATTAGCCGATCGTTGAATTCACATAGTATATGGATGAGCAGAAAAATGAAAAAACAGATGTTATTAGTCGCCGCCGTTGTGGCTGTTTTGAGTGGTTGTTCCGGTTCTAAGGATTATGCACCTACCGCAGGCACTTCCGGCCAGGAGATTTTTGCCAAGGCTTGTATTGGCTGCCATGGTCCCCTGAGTGAAGAAGAGCTCACCACCTTTTGGGAGGTGACACCTGAAAATATGAATGCTGCTTACGTGGCGGCAAAAATAACCCAGGGTAGTATGTCAATGCCCTCTTTCCCCAATATCAAGGGTGCTGAGCTGGAGGCCATTACGGCATTTGTGCTGGAGCACAATAAGAATAAGTAGGCTGGTATGAAAGCAGGCTGCGGTGGCAGCCTGCTGCTATCTTTTCCGGATTTATCTCTCCCCGTTTATCTCATCTCGTTGTAGAATACGCCTCTCTTTATTGTTATCACTTTTCAGGTTGTCATGAAATCACAGCGTCTACAGCATATTCCTGTGAAGGTTGAACAGGTGAATTTGCCGCCTAATCGACAGCGTATGCCGGAGTGGATTCGTGCCTCGTTGAGTAGTGACCCCTCCTATGGCGATACCTCTCGCACAATCAGCCAACAACGTCTGAATACGGTGTGTGAAGCGGCACGTTGCCCCAATCGCGGTGAGTGCTGGAGCAGGGGCACGGCGACTTTGATGTTGCTGGGTGATACGTGTACTCGAGCCTGTGGCTTTTGTCATGTAAAGACCGGGCGACCACCGGTATATGATCTGGACGAGCCGCGCCGTGTAGCCGAGGCAGTGTCAAAAATGGCGCTGGATTATGTGGTTTTAACTTCGGTTAACCGTGATGAACTGGTGGATGGTGGTGCCTTTATCTTTGCCGAAACCCTGCGGCGCTTGCGTAAGAAACAGCCTGAGATTGGGCTGGAAATTCTGACCCCTGATTTTCGTGAATGCCAACAAAATGCTCTTGAGGTGATCTATTCGGCGGTTCAACCCGGTTTGGCACAGCACGCGACTACTTTGGTTTGGGGGCATAATATCGAAACGGTGCCTCGCCTCTATTGGGTTGCACGAAAGGGTGCAAAGTATCAACGCTCACTCGATCTGCTAAAATCAGCAGCACAGCTTGAAGGGGTGGAGAGCAAATCGTCGATTATGCTCGGCTTGGGAGAGTGTGAGCATGAGGTGTTGCAGGCCTTGGCGGACCTGCGGAGTCATCAGGTATCGCGTATCGCCATAGGGCAATACCTGCGCCCCAGCCGTGCACATCTGCCAGTGGATGAGTATATTCATCCCGATAAATTCGCCTGGTATGGTGAGCAAGCCGAGGCGATGGGCTTTAGCTGGGTAAAATCTGCACCGATGGTACGCTCTTCGTACCATGCAGAAGCGTAATTTCAAACAGGGGCAGCAGCATGGCAAGTCGAACTCCACTTTATGATCAGCATGTGGCAATGGGTGCCAAGATAGTGGATTTTTTTGGTTGGGAGATGCCTATTCACTATGGTTCGCAGCTCAACGAACATAAAACTGTACGCAGTGATGCGGGTATGTTTGATGTTTCACACATGAATGTGTTGGATCTGCGGGGCCGTCAGGCAAAAATTTTCCTGCAAAAGCTGGTTGCCAATGATGTCGCTCGGCTAAAAGATGAAGGTAAAGCACTCTATACCTGCATGCTCAATGAGCAGGCTGGAGTCATTGATGACCTGATTATCTATTTTATCCGTGAAGGTGATTACCGTATCGTATTGAATGCCGCAACTCGCGAAAAGGACCTGGCCTGGATTACCGAGCAGTCAGCGGGTTTTGAGGTTGTGCTGGAGAGTCCCGCTGATTTGGCGATGATTGCCGTACAAGGCCCTAATGCACGCGCTAAAACTGAGCAAGTGCTGGGTGAGGGGGTGGGCACTAAAATAGCCAAAATGAAACCTTTCAACGCCTGCTTTTGTGACGGGCTGTTTATTGCACGAACAGGTTATACCGGTGAAGAGGGTTACGAGATTATTTTGTCTGCGGGTGAGGCGGTGGCTCTATGGCAGCAGTTACACCAGGCGGGTGTTGCGCCGATTGGCCTCGGGGCGCGAGATACCCTGCGCCTGGAAGCGGCCATGAGTCTGTATGGTGCCGAAATGGATGAGACCATCTCTCCGCTGGAGTGTGGTCTTGAGTGGACGGTTGCCTGGCAGCCTGCGGAGCGTGATTTTGTCGGCCGTAGTGCGTTACAAGCACAGCGTGATGCCGGTGGTAGAACTAAACTTGTGGGTCTACTCCTTGAAGAACGCGGTGTATTGCGCGATCACCAGAAAGTGATCAGTGAGTGTGGTGAGGGGGAGATCACCAGTGGTACCTTTTCACCCTCACTAGGTCAGTCCATCGCTTTGGCGCGTGTACCTGTGGCCATGGGTAACCGCTGTCAGGTGGAGATTCGCGGTAAGCGGCTGAATGCCCGCGTGGTTAAGCCACCTTTTGTCCGCAATGGTGAAGCCTGTTATAAAGAACCTATTACTCAAAAAGAAGGATTGCCCCGATGAGCAATACACCCAATGAACTGTTCTACACTAAAAGCCACGAGTGGGTGCGCATTGAAGATGATGGCACTTTCACCATCGGTATTTCAGATCACGCCCAAGAGCTACTCGGCGACATTGTCTATATTGAGCTTCCCGAGGTTGGTAGTGAACTCGATGCCGAGCAGGATTGTGCGGTGATTGAATCAGTTAAAGCCGCGTCAGATTTGTACACACCTGTTGCGGGTACGGTTATCGCAATCAATGAAGAGCTGGAAGATTCACCGGAGACAATTAACGGTGATGCCTATGGTGAGGGGTGGATTTTCAAGCTACAGCCCTTCAGCCTAGAGAGTGTAAAAGGCTTGATGCAGGCAGAAGAGTACAGCGCCATGGTCGCTGAAGACGAAGAGTAACCTCACCCAATAAGCTGATAGTGATTTTTTATGCCTTTTATTCCACATACTGAACACGATACCGCACAGATGCTCGATGCCATTGGCGTGCAAAGCATCGAACAGCTGTTTGATGAAATTCCAGAGGCGTTGCGTACCAAAGGGTTGGCCAATATTCCACTGGGGCTTAATGAGCTTGAGGTGACACGGCTGATTAAGCAGCGGGCAAACCGAGACCAGCCATTAATCTGTTTTGCCGGGGCAGGAGCTTATGAGCACCACATTCCGGCAGCAGTCTGGGAGCTGACCACCCGTGGCGAGTTTTATACTGCCTATACACCCTATCAGGCGGAAGCGAGCCAGGGTACTTTGCAGCTGCTGTATGAATATCAAACCATGATGAGCAGCTTAATGGGGATGGATGTCTCTAATGCTTCGTTATACGACGGAGCTTCTGCACTGGCAGAAGCGGTGCTAATGGCAATCAGGGCCAACCGAAAATCGAAAAGCAGGTCTGTTTTGATGCCCACCACGGTACACCCCGATTACCGTCGTGTAGTAAAAAATATTGTAAATAATCAAGGTATTGAACTGGTTGAACTGGACTATTGCACTGAGCGTGGCCAGATTACAGTCGATTCACTGGCTCAATACCAGCAGTCCGACTACGCGGCAATCGTCATCCCCCAGCCCAACTTTTTTGGCAATCTGGAGCAAGTAGATCAGCTGACGGATTGGGCTCATGAGAATAAAATGCTGGTGATTGGCGTGGTCAATCCGATGGCCATGGCCGTTATTGCCCCGCCAGGCGAGTGGGGAGAGCGGGGTGCCGATATCGCCTGTGGCGAAGGCCAGCCACTGGGCATTCCACTCTCATGGGGTGGGCCGTTTTATGGCTTTATCGCCTGCAAGCAGAAGCAGGTACGCCAAATGCCGGGGCGTATCATCGGGCGCACCGTAGACCGTGATGGTAATCGCGGGTTTGTATTAACACTGCAAGCGCGAGAGCAGCACATTCGCCGCTCCAAGGCGACTTCGAATATCTGTACCAATCAAGGGCTGATGGTGACCGCATCAACCATCTATATGAGCTTGATGGGGGCTGAAGGGGTTGAGCGCACAGCGATGCACTCCCATACCAATACCAAAGCACTGCTTGAGCAGCTCACGGCCATTGAGGGGGTCGATAAACAATTTAGCGCGCCCTGCTTCCACGAAGTCGTTATTCAGCTGAACCAGCCGGTTGCCCCGGTACTGGAAAAACTGGCCAAAGCCGGTTATCTGGGTGGGTTTTCGTTGATGGCTGACTATGCCGAGCTGGGGAATGCGCTGCTGGTTTGTGTTACCGAAACCAAGAGTGATGACGAGATAAGCCAATTTGCCAGTGCCTTTGCCCAAATGCTGCGCTAGGAGAACACCAAAATGTTGATTTTTGAACAATCTCAAGCTGACCGTTTTAACAAAGCGCAACAGCCCGGCGAAGCCATTGAGTTGAGTAATATTCCTGCCGAATTTCGTCGTCAAAAACGCGTGGCACTGCCAGGTGTCTCTGAGCTACAGAGTGTGCGCCACTATACCCGGCTCTCACAGAAAAACTTCTCCATCGATACCCATTTTTACCCACTGGGTTCGTGCACCATGAAATACAATCCACGGGCGTGTAACCGCTTGGCGATGCATAGCAACTTTCTGGGGCAGCACCCGCTTACACCCGCCAGCAATGGCCAAGGCTTTCTGCAATGTATCTATGAATTACAGGAGATACTCAAAGAGGCCACCGGTATGAAAAGTGTCTCAATGCAGCCAATGGCGGGTGCGCAAGGAGAGTTTGCGGGTGTGGCGATGATTCGCGCTTATCATGATTCCCGTGGTGATACCGCACGCAGCGAAATTCTCTGCCCTGATGCCGCTCATGGCACCAACCCCGCTACCGCCACCATGTGCGGTTATACGGTGCGGGAGATTCCCACCGGTAAAGAGGGTGATGTAGATCTTGAAGCGCTAAGAACCGTTGTGGGCCCTCAGACGGCAGGCATTATGCTGACCAACCCCTCCACGTTGGGTGTCTTTGATCGCAATATTAAAGAGATTGCTGACTTGGTACACCAAGCCGGTGGCCTGCTCTATTATGATGGGGCCAATTTGAATGCCATTTTGGGTAAGGTAAAACCGGGTGATATGGGGTTTGATGTGATTCATATTAATCTGCACAAAACCTTCTCTACCCCCCATGGCGGGGGTGGGCCAGGCTCCGGGCCGGTAGGTGTAAGTGAGCGCCTACTTCCCTTCATCCCCGTGCCCATGGTGGCCAAAACGGGCGATGATTACCATTGGCTTACCGAAAAAGAGTGCCCCCAATCCATCGGTAGACTCTCTGCCAACATGGGGAATAGCGGCATTATGTTGCGTGCCTACATCTATGCGCGCATGTTGGGCCGAGAAGGGTTGGAGCGGGTGGCTGATTACGCAACACTGAATGCCAACTATCTCATGGTAAAACTTATGGAGGCGGGTTTCGAAGTGGCACTGCCGGGCCGCCGGGCCACCCATGAATTTATCATCACCCTGAAAAAATTGACCCGTGAGACCGGCGTTACCGCAATGGATGTTGCCAAGCGGCTTTTGGACTACGGTTACCATGCGCCGACAACTTATTTCCCGCTGATTGTGCCCGAATGCTTGTTGATAGAGCCCACAGAGACTGAATCGAAAGAGGAAATTGACGGTTTTATTGCGGCACTCTCGGCAGTGAAGCAAGAGGCTTACAGTGACCCTGAAAAAGTAAAAAGCGCACCCCACACCCTGCCGGTTAAACGGTTAGATGATGTGCGTGCTGCCCGCGAACTCGATCTGCGCTGGACGGGTGACTAGTTGTGCGCTCCCCTCGTGATTGATTGAACCATAAAAATTAAAGGAAATGGGATGACGGCTCTAATTTGTGGCTCCTACGCGTATGATAATATTATGGTTTTTCATGACCACTTTAAAAATCATATCTTGCCCGACAAAGTTCACATGCTGAATGTCTCCTTCCTGGTGCCCGAGATGCGCCGTGAGTTTGGTGGTTGTGCGGGCAATATTGCTTATAATCTTAACCTGCTTGCCCCCGGTACCGCGCTGCCGATGGCAACCGTCGGCGGAGATTTTTCACCCTATGCAGCGTGGATGGCTGAGTGCAAAATCAGCCAAGAGCAGATAAAAATAGTTGCCGACAGCTATACTGGGCAAGCTTTTATCACAACGGATCTGGATGATAACCAGATTACCGCATTTCATCCCGGTGCCATGAGCTTCTCTCACCAAAACAGCATTGCCTCTGTCAGTGATATCAGTATTGGGATTGTCTCCCCCGATGGTCGTGATGGCATGATTCAACATGCGGAGCAGTTTGCCGAAGCCGGCATTTCATTTGTTTTTGACCCAGGCCAGGGTTTGCCGATGTTTGGTTGCAAAGAGTTGCTGCGCTTTATCGAGCTGGCTGACTATGCAATTTTCAATGACTATGAGATGCAGTTAATGCAAGATCGCACCGAAAAAACACCCCATGATCTGGCCGCACAGTTGAAAGCGCTGATTGTTACCCGGGGTGGCCAAGGCTCGGTAATTTACACCAAAGATCATCGCATCGAAATACCCGTCGCCCAGTCCACAGCTGTTAATGACCCAACCGGCTGTGGTGATGCGTATCGTGGCGGTTTGTTGTATGGCCTGATGAAGGGCTTAGAGTGGAAAACAACAGGCCGTATCGCCTCACTGATGGGGGCGATCTGCGTGGCGGACCATGGCACACAGAACCACAGCTTCGAGCCGGATGAGTTTAAAAAATTATTCCGAGACAATTTTGACTATTCTCTGTAAACTACGGGGGATAAAAAACAATAATCAAAATGCTACATTAAGGGGCTCGGATGGCAATTGAACTTTTCAACGATGGCAATCATCGCTGTCTGGCGTTTGAAAATTTAGTCAGTGGTGACGGTATACAAGCGAATCAGTTTTTAGTGATTCATGATCGCCACACCGCGTTGATTGATCCAGGTGGTGACCTTACCTACACCCCTCTGTTTATGGAAGTGATCAAACACGTCACCATTAAAGAGCTGGATTATGTCATCGCCTCCCATCAGGATCCGGATATCATCGCCTCTCTGGACAAGTGGATGACCTACACTAACTGCCAGATCGCTTGCTCCGAGCTGTGGTCACGCTTCTTGCCGCACCTGATTCCCCGGCATCTGGAGCAGGTGAGTAAACGAAGTATGGGCAAAGGTCGCTATATCTCGATCCCGGATGGTGGTATGGATCTACCGCTGGGTGGCACGGTATTGAAGGCGATTCCCGCACACTTTTTACACTCTGTCGGCAACTTTCAATTTTATGACCCCATCAGTAAAATATTGTTCTCGGGCGATTTGGGTGCCTCAATGGTTGATGAAAACCTGGACCAACCGGTTACCGATTTTGACGCACATATTCCCACAATGGCGAGTTTTCACCGACGCTATATGGCCAGTAATAAAGCGTGTCGTTTGTGGGCTCACATGGCGCGTCAACTGGATATCGAGATGATTGTTCCACAACATGGCCGCTCCTTTAAAGGCAAAGAGGTGATCGGCCAGTTCATTGATTGGGTCGAAAAGCTGGAGTGTGGGCTGGATTTGATGGATCAAAGCAACTACACGATCCCATAGTTTAAATTGAGTTTAATCACTATCAAGCGCCCCTTTCTGGGGCGTTTGTCGTTTAATTATTTGATTCACCTGAGAGCAGACGATGTCACGAGCCCCCTTAAAGCTTAAAAAAAATGAAGAGCGCCGCATTCTTGGCGGCCATGTTTGGGTTTACAGCAATGAGGTAGATACCAAAGAGACACCCCTGACGGAATTTTCAGCAGGGCAGCTGGTTGACATTATTTCCCATAACGGCAAAGTGCTTGGCAATGGATATGTCAATGCTCACTCGCTGATTTGTGCGCGCATGGTCAGCCGTGATAGCCGCTATCAACTGGATCAATCACTCATTACCCATCGTCTTAAAATAGCCCTCTCCATCCGTGAGCGACTGTTCAAGCAACCCTGTTACCGCTTGGTACACGGTGAGAGCGACATGTTGCCGGGCTTGGTGGTTGATCGTTACTTTGACGTTTTGGTGGTGCAGCTGGGTACAGCGGGGATGGAAGTACTCAAAGAGCAGGTCATTGCCGCGCTGGATAAAGCGATAAAACCGAAGGCTATTCTACTGCGTAATGATGGTGCTATCCGTAAAATGGAAGGGTTGGAGAGCTATGTTGAGAGTGCATTAGGTGAGGTGCCAGAACAGGTAGAGCTGGTTGAAAATGGTGTGAAGTTTTTAGCTCCGATTAAAGATGGACAAAAGACCGGTTGGTTTTATGACCACCGAATGAATCGCGCACGGATGCAACATTACGTACAGGGCAAACGGGTTTTGGATGTATTCAGTTACATTGGCGGCTGGGGGGTGCAAGCTGCCACGGCAGGCGCAGATGAGGTGATGTGTATCGACTCCTCATCAAAAGCACTCGATCTTGTGCACCACAATGGCGAGCTGAATGGCGTGGCAGATAAAATATCCTGCCTGGAGGGCGATGCTTTTGCCGCGATGAAAGCGCTGCGCGAAGAGCGTGAACGCTTTGATGTCATCATTCTAGATCCGCCCGCCTTTATTAAACGCAAGAAAGATATTAAAGAGGGTACCAATGCCTACCGCCGCGCCAATCAAATGGCGATGCAGTTATTGAGCAAAGATGGTATTTTGATCTCAGGCTCCTGTTCGCACCATTTGAGTCGCAGCTCATTACAGAGTGTCATGCAGCAATCAGCACGGCACCTTGATCGTAATATGCAGATTTTGGAACAGGGGCACCAGGGGCCAGACCACCCTGTACACCCGGTGATTCCGGAAACGGACTATCTTAAAGCTATTTTTTCACGGGTTCTGCACCGATAAAAAGCACCCACATAGAGAGTGAGCGGCTACCATCATGAAACAATACCTGGATCTCATGCGTCACGTTTATGAAAAGGGCACCCAGAAAGGGGATCGTACCGGCACCGGTACCCAGAGTGTATTTGGTTATCAGATGCGCTTTGATCTCAGTGAGGGGTTTCCGTTGGTGACAACAAAAAAATGCCACCTGCGCTCCATTATTCATGAGCTGTTGTGGTTTCTTAAAGGCGATACCAACACCCAATATCTGAAAGATAATGGCGTCTCAATTTGGGATGAGTGGGCGACAGAATCGGGAGACCTCGGGCCGGTCTATGGCCACCAGTGGCGTAACTGGCCACAGCCGGATGGAAGCACCATTGACCAGGTGAGCCAGTTAATTGAACAGATCAAAAAAACACCCAATAGTCGCCGCTTAATTATTTCGGCCTGGAATGTGGCAGACCTTCCTGATGAGACGGTTTCGCCACAGAAGAACGTTGAAAATAAGAAGATGGCCTTGGCGCCGTGCCACGCTTTTTTTCAGTTTTATGTGGCGGATGGCAAGCTCTCCTGCCAGCTTTATCAGCGCAGTGCCGATATTTTTATCGGTGTGCCCTTTAATATTGCGTCCTATGCGCTAATGACGATGATGATCGCTCAGGTGTGCGGGTTAGCGGTGGGCGACTTTATTCATACCCTGGGTGATGCCCATCTCTACTCGAACCATCTGCAACAGGCACAGCTACAGCTAGAGCGTGAGCCGCTACCGATGCCTGAAATGAAAATCAATCCGGCGGTAAAGGATATTTTTGGCTTCACTTTCGATGATTTTGAGCTGATCGGTTATGAGTCCCACCCACACATTAAAGCCCCCATCGCAATTTAACCTGAGTAGTGACCATAATCTCATGTGTCTAGGGAGTTAGCAGATGATCATTTCAATTATTGCCGCCATGGGAAATGAGCGCGTTATCGGCATTGAAAACAGGTTGCCCTGGCAGCTGCCAGCGGATATGCAGTGGTTTCGTAAATGCACCCTGGGCAAGCCGATCATCATGGGGCGTACAACCTTTGAGTCAATTGGTAAACCACTGCCGGGACGTAAAAATATAGTGGTTAGCCGAAACCAAAAATACCGGGCAAAAGGGGTGACGGTAGTACATAGCTTAGAGGCCGCAATAGCGTCTGCGAGTGGCGCTGAAGAGGTGATGATTATTGGTGGTGCTAACATCTATAAACAGGCACTTAGTCTGGCCGAGCGGCTCTATATTACCCATATTCATGCCGATTTTGACGGGGACAGCTGGTTTCCTGACTACGCTGCAGGCCAGTGGCAAGTGGTATCACGAGAGCAGCACGGTGCTGATGAAAAAAACGGCTATGAGTATGACTTTACAGTGTTAAAAAGAGCGTGAGTGCTTTGTTAAGAACGGCCTTAAAATGAGCGGCTCCATAGCAGGCCGCTCACTGGTATTCGCACGAAATAGAGCAGCTCATTAAAAGGGGTAGCTCATCTGCACCCAGCCATTGCGCCCCGGCTGCGGGTAGTCACTCATATAACTGACAACGCTACGAACGGGGTCTCCAATAAAGGCCGGTGTGTTATCGGTGGTCATGCTTGCCGGGTAACGAACCTCTTGGTCAAACAGGTTTTTGATCCCCGCCCGCAGTGTTAATCGACTATTCGGCACGGTATAAGTCATCGTAGTATTCACGGTGTGGTAGCTGGCAAGGTCGCTGCGTGGGTCGTCGGCTTCACGCGCTCTGCTGCCTACGTAGTGGAGGTCGACTGAAAAAGTCATCTCGTCATGCTCCATCAACACCCCGAAAGTGCCTAACCACTTGGCAGCACCGGCTATCGACTCACTGGTGGCACTATCGGTGGCATTACTGTAAGAGAGGTTGGCATTAAGCTTGATCCAATCGGATAGATAGCGCTCTGTTTCCGCCTCAATACCATTAATCTCCGCATGACGTAAATTCTCAAAGTTGATGAGGTTTTCAGAAGAGACAATCAGGTTACGCATCTTCGAATGGAACAAAATAATACGATCGACCCGGTTCCAGAGTCGGTGGATGTAGGCTAGCTCCAGCGTGCGAATCGTCTCCGGCTTGATCGCATTGGCGGTGCTGTTCCACAGCTCATAGAAGCTGGGTGGGCGGAAGGCATGGGCGTATTGAACCTTGAGAATATGCGCGTCGGAGTAACGAAATACCCCTGCCAAGCGGGGTGAAATATTGTCACCCACATCGTTGTATTTATCATAGCGCATACCCAGGGTATAGGTGGTCTGATCACTATAGAGATACTCATCCTGTATGACCACGCTGTGGATAGTGCGCCGATTGTTTTCATTGACCCAATTGTTAACGCCGGTAAAGCGCTGCATAGAGGGCAATTGTGGATAGGTTGGGTCGTTTGATAGATCAATATTGCTCTCCCGCCAGGCCTCTCTCACTTCAATCTCTTTCACGGCCACAGTGACCAAGAGATTATGGCCCTGCCAGCCGCCCCAATGCAGCTCCACGCTACCATTCAGTTGACGCTCCCGGTAAAACCCTCTGGCAAGAAATCCCGCTGGATAGGGAATGTAACCTGCTGGCAGCATGGTAATGTCAAAACTGTTTTCGTAGCGTTGCCAGCCGAAAACGGGCTGAATAACAAGGTACGGGTTGGGGGTGAAAAGGTGCGATAGCGTCAGGTTTTGATGATGGTTTTGATAGGCGACCCCCTTGTTGGGGTCAGGAAGTGCATCAAGGGTACCGAAATAATCACCCCGTTTATTATCAAGCAATTGAGCTTTTAGTGTGAAATCACCATAACCCAGGTTAAACAGCGCTGATTTATACTCAACTTCATCGTTGACGCTCCCTGGCGCATTGCTGATGGCCGCCTGTGAAATCTGGGTGTTGTACAGTACATCCTCTCCCGCAGGAGTATTCGTATCACCCCGTTGCCAGCGGGCTAAACTTACGCTGAATTTGGCTCCAGACTGGGGGTCTTCCGCGCTGAATGTGCCACCAATAGAGCGTTTATTAAAACTTCCTCCTCCCGCAAATGAGCGTGATATATTTTTTTGAGTCACCACGTTAATGACACCCGCATAAGCATATTCGCCATACAGAGCAGAACCCGGCCCACGGATCACCTCAATCCGTTCCACCTGCTCGATAGGCATCAGAAAGACGGGATCGGCCAATGCCGAGAGGGCTGAGTTGATAGAGACACCATCCACCAAAACTTTCATATTTCCCGACGCGAAGCTGCCACCCACCCCCCGCACCAATGCAACCTGGTTGCCGATGCGGTCATGGGACTTCTCGATACCTGGCACAAATGCCAGCGCCTCAGCTACCGTTGTCGCACCACGGGCATACAAAACATCGCCGTGTAAAATAGTGATCATCCCCGGTACATAATCGGCATTCAGCTTGCTGCGGGTGGCAATGGTTGTCTCTTCCTCCATAATACCCAGCAGGAACGTCTCCTCTCCCTCCATATCACCCAACAGCTGCTCCAAATCATCCAGCCCCGTGGCATGACTAACCGAGAGAGCCGCAAGAGGGCACAGCAAAACCAGCCATAGCGCGAACAGCCACCGGCTATGTTTCACCTTGGCTAACCGTGTTAATTTTTCCAAAAAAATCATCTAGATATCTTCGAGCATAAGAGGCTGCTACGGGTTGGTTTAAAGGGGGGTTCAGCGTTGGGTTGAGTTATTTTCATCAGTCACATTGTCTATTGGTTTCACAGGAAATACTCGATCCGTGGTGGGTAATCACTGACACAGCATTTTTTCGGAAATTTCCCTGTTAAACCAACATCCTGGGCGATTTTTTCGCACATTAGTGAAATAGTCGAGTGGCCACACACCGACCTATACCTTCGGCCATTTCACGAAAAAACTTAGTAGTTTATAGCTTGGCAGCAATAAGTAGCCCCCTTTAAGCCTGCTCAGATCCCCCGACACAGCAAAAACTATCAGTAAAATAAGGTGCTGGCGTTGGCCGTCAAAAATAGTACAATAGCGCACCAAGCGCCCGTAGCTCAGCTGGATAGAGCGCCGCCCTCCGGAGGCGGAGGTCAGAGGTTCGAATCCTCTCGGGCGCACCATTTTACCTCCTCAAAAACCACAGGTTATCCTTTAACCCTTCAAAAGCCCCTCGCTGTTTTTTAGAATCGGGGCAAAATCGCGGCTGCTTCCAGCAACTCCTCGTCATAGCGTTGCAGCCATAAAAATGTCTGGATGTAACGGCTGGTAATCTCCACCAGACCGCGCCCCGGTGCCGTGCCCAGCTTGGGGGGTTGGGCCGCTTTTTTGATTAAGGCTAGAGCTTGTTCCAGCTCAGCAGCATTTTGCTCAAAGCGCTGCTGGTTGAGGGTGTAGCCACGCACAAGATGCTCTTTCAGTACTTGATTTGCCCACATGCGAAACTGGGTGCCCTGACGCGAGTTCACGCGGTATCCCACAGAGATAATCGCATTCAGGTTGAAGTATTCAACTTGGTAGGTCTTTCCATCCGCCGCAGTTGTTGCATTTTTTGCAAATTTCTTTTTTCACTGATCTCACCTTCGCTCAAGGCATTGCGAATATGGCGTGAGATGACCGAGACACCCCGAGAGTATGGGGTCAGCGAGAGTATGGGGTCAGGTCTTGTTTTTTGCTATATCTGAACTAAGCTGTGAGCATGTCAAGACCGCTGAGAATTGAATATCACGGAGCGCTTTACCATGTGACCTCCAGAGGTGATGGGCGTGATGTTATCTATCTTGACGATGAGGATAGGAAAGAATTTCTGACGGTTCTTAC